>NZ_LIRE01000406.1 GCF_001402795.1 Pseudanabaena sp. 'Roaring Creek' | reverse complement strand
GTACCTCAGCATAATTAATACCAATTCACGAAAGTGTTGTCACACTTTCGTGAATTAAAAACCAAATCCAGTAAGGTTTTATACCAATTCCCAAAATGGCGTTGCCATTTTGGGAATTGGTATAAAACCTGCGGCGCACGCTGCACGTGCGCCGCAGGTTTGAGATCTGGATCTTAATTATGCTGAGGTACTTATGACGTTTTCCTGTCTATAGCGATCGCCAAGAGTACTAGGACATAAACCCCAAGAATTGACTGGCGGCGCAAAGCGCCGCCAGTCAATAGAAAACCAAAATAGAGAGTTGTGGCGCAAAGCGCCGCAACTCTCTATTTTGGTTTTCTAGAGGGTCGCTTCGAGAATCTGAGCGGTGATCGCCCCTAAGATTGAAACCGTTAAGTATTTACCAATCATCGGATTGTCGCCTAAGGAATTATCCTGTTTGCAGCCTGTTAAGAATAATGACCATGCCTGTGTTGCGTTAATGGTCTGAAATCGATTAAAACTATTTGTAAAGATTAAACGCATAAATCTTATCTAATCAAAATTGAAGAATTAGTGAAGAATGCTGCATTGCTTGAAGTATTCGAGTTTCATTGCCTCAGATGAACATAGCACAGATATCGTAATAAAAGTTCACAAATCAAGAAAGATTAATCAAGAATTTAGCCTGCTGCTAGGTTGCTAGAATTTCATTGGCTACTGAGGCGATCGCTATAGTCCCGCGTACCATTCATAACCAAGATCCTCCCAATAGCCTTGCTTTTCTCCAAGTTCTTTTGTCAGTTGAATTCTTGTTACCCATTTACTGAGCTTATAGCCAAGTTTGATCGGTGAAGCGAGACGAAGGGGCGCACCATGCTCTTTGGTTAGAGGCTGTCCATTTTTTTGGTATGCCATCAGGGTTTGAGGATGCATGACCGAATCGAGATCCCAGCTTTCATAATAGCCATCAGCCGAATAGAAATAGGCATATCTAGCTTGAGGGGATGGCTGGGCGATCGCAAGCAAATCTCTGACCCTTACTCCACCCCATTGAACGATCGCTGCCCAGCCCTCAACACAAACATGGCGAATGACCATATTTCTAAAGGGTAATCTTTGCAGGTCGAGCATATTGAGACTTAGAGGATTATTCACTTCACCATCAATAATTAATCGATAGGTTTCAAGCGCGATCGCGGGAGTAAATCGAAAGGTATTTACAATTAATTTATCTGGTTCGATCGCACTAATCGGAAACTCTGGTATTGGCTGTTGGGGTTGAAAAATTAATGACTCGACTTGCTGGTTAAGAGGCTCCGATAAGCTGCCTACTAGCCCTTCCGCAAGACTGCCAAAGCCAATTGTTAACAAACCCATACCTGCCAAGGTCAAAAAACGGCGACGGGGAACGAAATCGGTATCGTCAAAGTTTAAATTTGGCGTTTGTTGAGGGTCTTCTGGCATGGCTTTTAAGTTTTTTAACGATCTTTAACAATAAAAATTAAGTCAATCCTTATCGGAGAGAACGGACTGGTCTGACCAAAACATGGAATCTAGTAAGCGATCGCCACCGACATTTCGCCCTAGTTGGGAATGTACGGCAGCTAAAAAGATTGCGATCGGGACTGCCATAAAATGGGTAATTCGCAGGGCATCCCATCCCCCAAAGCTATCTACAATCCAATAAAACTGAGCAGGCTTAAACATCCCTAATCCCGTAAAAATTGATAATAATAAAATCGGGATCATCAGGGTATAAACCAAACGATGCCAAGCATAGTTCTTCCGCTTGTTATTTTGACTAAATACTAGGGCTTTTACATCTTTGCTGCTGATATAGCGATGTCGCCATCTTCGGGTCAGCACTACATAAATTCCATACCAAAGCAAATTCAAGGCAAAGATCCACATTGTCGCAAAATGCCAATGTCTGCCCCCCGCTAACCATCCTCCTAACCCCAAAATAGGAGGAATATGTATACCCTCGCGTCCTCCAAATACGGGATTGGCATTATAAATTTGGAGCCCGCTCGCGATCATCAAAAATAAACTAACGAGACTTACCCAATGGAAAACTTTAGCTGGCAAATCTTGGTGCGGTATTTTAGTTGCCTTTGGAGTTGGTGGAGTTGGCGATCGCATGACTATTCCTAGAGGCTTTTGTTTAGATTCTAGCCGAAGCAATTGCGGGATTGAATTAAAAAAAGAGGTGACGCATTGCGCCACCTCTTTTTGAGGGTTTAGTTCAAAATACTAGATATTCTTCTAAATATATGCTGGATGTTTTAAAGATTACTGAGGCTTTTTAGCATCATCAGCAGGCTTCATAGCATCACCAGGCTTAGCATCAGGCTTCATAGCATCACCAGGCTTAGCATCAGGCTTCATAGCATCACCAGGCTTAGCATCAGGCTTCATAGCATCACCAGGCTTAGCATCAGACTTCATAGCATCACCAGCTTTGTCCTTAGAAGCATCAGGCTTCATAGCATCACCAGGCTTAGCATCAGGCTTCATAGCATCACCAGGCTTAGCATCAGGCTTCATAGCATCACCAGGCTTAGGGGTAGCTTTGTCTTTTGAAGCATCAGCAGAAGGCTTTGCAGAAGGGGTAGCATCAGCAGAAGGCTTTGCAGAAGGGG
>NZ_LIRE01000405.1 GCF_001402795.1 Pseudanabaena sp. 'Roaring Creek' | reverse complement strand
TAACATTACTGAATAACATTACTGAATATAGCTATATTTACTGAATTAAGCCCGCAATCATATTAATGCTCATCGCCACAATTGCCGTATTAAAGAAAAAGGAGAGAACTCCATGGGCTAAAGCCAATCGTCTCAGAGATTGCGATGTAATTGCGACATCGGAAACTTGACTAGTCATCCCAATCACAAAAGAAAAGTATAAAAAGTCCCAATAGTCTGGCTCAATATCTTCGGGAAAGGCTAATCCTCCAGCATAGGCATTACTCTGGGTCTTATGGTCTTGATAGTATTCGTGGGCGTAGTGCATTGCAAAAATAGTGTGAACGAGCAGCCATGAACCAATAATTGTCGCCCCTGCAAGCAATAAATGGAGCAGCACCACATTTACCCCCCCGCCTTTTGTATCTCGTAATGTAAAAGCGATCGCTAAAAAACTAGCACAGGCAGCAGCGGTAATTAAGCTCAAAATCACAATGCGTCCTTCATCTTGACTTTGAGCGTTACGGCGCATTGTTTTTGGCGTTACTTTCAACATTAGGAACCAAGTTGAAGCCAAAAAACAGAGCATTCCAGTATCCCAAATACAGAGAATCCGAGTAGATAAATTAAACCAAGATGGAAGTAGAACCGACGCGACTAAGGCAAATATACTGGATAAAAATAGGCGAGAACGAATTCGCCATCGAGAGTGCAGTTGATGTTTGACCGCTGTTGGTTTAGGTTCTTGAGGTAATGTCATGGTTGTTTAGGGCTGTCAAAGGAGCGATTCTAGAAATAATCCCTACCGATCCTGTGGATTTACAAATTTTACTGGAGTTATACCAATTCCCAAAATGGCGTTACCATTTTGGGAATTGGTGTTAGTTCACGATGATTTGCTAAGAAAAATGACTCAAGATATACTATTTCTAACTAGATTGATTGAAATTACTGAAATTATCATCCAAATTGCTACGAGAAAATCTCAGTAAATTATATGTATTAATTCATGTATTAATTCACATATTCCGAAATCTAATAATTTTGTTGCCCTATGGCAATAACAACTAAGTGGCTAAGCATAAGTAAACTTAAAATCGAGAAGATTATAATGCCTGCGTAGTGGGCATTATAATCTCTGGGTTTGGTTTTTAATTATACTGAACAACCTAAAGATTTATTTTTTAATTAATATTGTATAGATTAAAATAGCAATTCTAATTTCAATATTTTTCCTCTACTAAGTAGCTAGGTATAATCAAGTATAAAACCCGAAAATCTGTGTCATAGGCTGTGCGTAAGTCGTAGATTTTTAGTCTATATTTTAATTGTGATTTTAGTCATACCTAGCTATTTATAAAAAACTGACTCATTAATAAGTTTAATCAGGAACTATGTCATGGTAACTAAGGAAACTAGCCCAATCGATACCCATAAGCCAGCTAGAACACAGCATCGTCGATCGATTCCTTTACGGCTAATATTAATTGCCCCCTTTATCATTCAAATCTTCGCCGCTGTGAGCTTGACCAGCTATATTTCGATCCGCAATGGGCAAAAAGCAGTCAATGATTTAGCTAACCGACTGCGGGAAGAGGTTGATGCCAGAGTGGAACAGCATATAACCTCTTTTGTAGATAAACCTTGGGTGGCAAACCAAATAGTTGCTGACGCTATCCATCAAGGAAGATTTAATCTTAATCTAGAGGAAAACGATCCGCAAAACGATCTGTTTTTAGTTCAGGATGTACGACTATTTAAGGCAATAACTAGTCTTTCTATAGGAACTCCCGACCGAGGTGCTTTTTTGGGGGCAAAAAATCAGAGCGAAAAAGAAATAAAAATTTTTACAGCCAATGAGAGTACGGGATATAAAAGATCGGAATTTACCATAAACGAACGAGGGGAACGGGCTAATTTAACCGATGTTCGACCTAATACTTATGATGCTCGCACGAGACCTTGGTACAAAAAAGCCGTTCAAGCTCAAATAGCTGTATGGTCAGAAATTTATCCTAGTTCCACAACTAATAAACCAGTAATTACGGCTAGTCGTCCAGTATTTGATAGTCAAGGCGGTTTATTGGCAGTTGTTGCGGTAGATATTTCTCTTATAGACATTAATAAATTTGTCAATACTGTTAGCTTAGGAAAGTCAGGCAAGATTTTCATTGTTGAGCGTAATGCCAATATGGTTGCTAGTTCTACCGATGAAAATCCCTTTATAACGACTGACCCTAAACAGCCTGCTCAACGTTTAGCCGCTTCTGCGAGTTCCCAACCTATCATTAAAGAAGCTACTCAATTCTTACAAAATAAATATCAGAAATTTTCATTAATCAACACCCCCACGAAAGATGAGTTTTATCAGCAAGGCGAACGTCAGTTTCTTCAAGTTACTCCTTTCAAGGACAAGTATGGTTTAGATTGGCTGATTGTGATTGTTGTCCCCGAATCTGAGTTTATGGAGCAGATTAATGCCAATACCAATATCACGATTATGTTATGTATAGGAGCCTTAGTCCTAGCCGTTATCTCGGGCTTCTATACATCCCGTTGGATTTCCCAACCCATTACGAGACTGAGTCATGCCTCCGAAGAAATCACGAAAGGAAATCTCGACCAACAGATCCAACCAGAAGCGATCCGCGAATTGGATAAACTGGGGCAAACCTTCAATGAGATGAGCAACCAACTCCAAGCCTCTTTTCATACTTTAGCTCAGGCCAACATTCAACTGGAACAACGGGTAGAAGAACGTACTGCCGAGCTGGTCGAAGCTATGAAGAAAGCGGATAATGCCAACCAAGCCAAAAG
>NZ_LIRE01000404.1 GCF_001402795.1 Pseudanabaena sp. 'Roaring Creek' | reverse complement strand
GGTTTTAGATGAGGTATTTATTAAGGATAGATAATTGGGAAATCGGGGACATATTTGCCATCACAGGCATATTTGGCTCGATATTCTTGTAAAACCATGCGATCGCCTTCTAGTTTATAAATTGCTGATGAGCCACAATCACCGATCCCACGAAACTTAGTGAAATTGGTTATGGTCAGCGATCGTAGATTAAGCCGAGGCATTCCCACAATCGCCCGTTCGGTAACTCGTTTCGGCTTTTCGCCATCCTTAGGCTCTTGGAAAATATCAAAGTCAAGGGAAACAACCCTTGTTTTTGGCGATTCATCACTCCATAGGACATATTCAAAAACCCCCTGATAGGCGGCGAGCGAGCATTGAATTTGCACTAAATATTTTTTGTCTGAGATAGGGAAAGATTTAGAACCCATCCCTTTTTGCGTATCCCCATCTTGAAAGCTATCTTTACAAATTCCAAGGCGTTCGCGATTTTGTAATACATATTGCAATGGTTCAGAACTAGCATTCGAGCCAGTTGGCTTCGTATTATTTCGCGCAAGATATCTAAGTAATTGCTCTTCTGTTAGTTTGCGACTGGGGAAAGTTACTCGCATCACAGGCTCAGGATTTTGGGTGGTTGGGGCTTCGAGTGTATATATGTAGCCATCATTATTGAACTCAATTGCCCCCTCTTTTTGAGGGTTATAATTTGTCGCTTCTAGGTTTAACCCGCCACTCCCATCTTTGTTACGGCTGACATAATAACGTGGGCGATCAGGTTCTTTGGCATCGGCACAAATATATATTCGATAATTAGAAGTCTCGCCGTAAGCATAGGTAACTTTCGATTTCCCGCAAACGCTATTGTCTTCTAGATCTTTGATATCACCAATGGCGATCGCTTTTGGTGGGGTATTATTGGGGGCATCAGCGATCGGCTTTTGTGTTTCTGGAGATTTAGTCGGAGATGCCGCTACGGGCTTAGGACTAGTGGAAGTCTGGGCATTACTTGGGGAAGGCGAAGAGTTTGATGCATCCTGATTAGAGCATCCAAGCATTGTAAGGCCTGCCATTGCAGCCATTAAGCCCAATCGAATTTGCAACATGAATCTTGCTCCTTATAGCTGCTCTTTAGTATAGAGTTTCCATCTCGTCACAGGATAGGCTACAGTTCTTTGTCCTTTTATCGAGTAGCTAGGCGCTAAGTCTAAAAACGCAAACCCTTTAGCGCGCGGTGCGCTTGCGCCATAGGGTAGGTGTCCGTTTTTTAGTTCCTAGCTACTTGAAGCTAATAAAAACAAATCTTTACTATTGGCTGTGAACGGTAATCGACTCTATGGCTTTAAGTATTTTAAGTACATTTACGCCCAAGCAGGCATGACCTTTAGAATAGTGAATATGTTCCTTAGGTTTGTTTAGCTTTATGGGCTGACATTTCTATGATAATCACCGCCCGAGCCGTAGTGCCATGCCTCGATCTGACTTTGCAACAGATATTGTTGTTCGGGGAGGAGATTGCCGATCGCTGATTCTAGCGATGGGCTAATTAGATCGCAAAAACTATATGCTCCCAAGCCAAGATAATGCTTGAGCCAATCGACTAAGGTCGGTATCCCTACCTGTTGCATGATTTTGAGAATTAGGATGGGATCGGCAATGGACATCGCTAGCATCGTTTGAGCGAGGGGGATAAACTGTACGACATCTTGCAAAAAAGGATAGAGCACCCGATCGCCTAGTTTGTCCATGGCTGTAAAGGTGACATTGAGTAAATAATTAATGCGATCGCTTTCGATTTTCTGATTGACACCAACACTCATGGACTTTTGAAATAGCCAAGTTACCGATAGATTCGGTTGATAGGGTTGAAGCGATCGCAAATTTTCCTTGGTTAATAAATCAGCTTGCAAAGCGCTGTTAATCCCCTTACTCAAGCGCGGCAGATGGCGTACCATTGCCCCAAAGCCCCCAAAACTAAGGGGAGACTGCATTCCCGAGCTATCCCCTACTTGTAAAATCCGATCCCAAGGAGTCTGTAAAGGATTGTTTTTGTAAGAGGGAAAAAGACCAAAGAGAACTCGTTTGAATTCCAGTTGAGAAAGTTCGATGTCCTGATATTGAGGGAGCCAAAAAAGATAATCTTCCATCAATTGCGCGAAACTCGGACGTTGCGGATCGGCATCCACATAGGTAAACATATAAGTGGTTCTCCCATCCCGCGCAGGGAATGCTTCCCAAAAATACTGACATTGATTTTGGATGGGTGTAAAGCTATAGATCAGGTCGCCGTAATTTCTTTCTGGCATCCCCTTTGCACAACTACCGACCACCATACAAATTCCATCGGGCTTAATATTGCCCTGTACTTGCGATCGCGCTTGCTTGGCGATCGGGGAGAAATGCCCCATGACATCCAGTAACAGTTTTCCTTTTATCAAAATATTCTCGCGATCTACGCGATCCTCTCGATCGAACTGCCGCGCAAATTCTACGGATACTCCATCGGTATAGACGATCGCCTGCGTAAATGTGGCTTGCTCCCATAGCGTTCCACCCGCACCCAAAAACTTTTGTTTGAGAACTTCGAGTAGATAAACAGGATCGACCCCAATATTAAGAATATCGCGAACCCATAGTTCTTTACCGCCATTAAAACCAACTCGCGCAGGATTGTATATAGTGGCAATAGCAGTTTCAAGCTCGGTCTCAGTCAATAAATCTAATTCTAAAAAAGCATTTAATTCCTGTCGGGAAATATTCCATTCTTGCTCTCTTCCGCGCAAAATGTTCCGCTCGATAATGGCAACGCGCCAGCCTTGACATTGCAATGCACAGGCGATGAATATCCCCAAAGTGCCGCCGCAAACGATCGCATCAAAATCTTGTTCGCCCTTTTGCTCACCTATTTTCCCCTGCACCGTTTGCACCACTGGCGCGATCGTCTGATTTCTTTGCCGAAAACTCGTCCAAAAAGCATCCATGCTTTCCAATTGCGCTGGAGTTTCCGCAGGCATTTGCGATCGCAGGGTTTGAAACAATGACATAGTTTTAACTAATGTGAGTGAGAAGTCCCGCACTCTATCCGTTTACAGGGATGAGTGGCGGGATGAAAACGAATCAGAAAACAAGTTAAGCGACAGTGAATCCATGATAAAAAAGAACTAAGCGGAGTTGAAAAGAGTAGCCGTGGTGGGCGAACTTTCCGTTGTATAAAGGC
>NZ_LIRE01000403.1 GCF_001402795.1 Pseudanabaena sp. 'Roaring Creek' | reverse complement strand
TTGATTGGAGGCGATCGCTTTTTGATGGGGAGATGAAGGGGCGATCGCTTTGTGGTTGGGGAGATTATGGGGCGATCGCAGTTTTTGATATTTGGTGAAAGCGATCGCTTTGTTGTAGGGAGATGAAGGGGCGATCGCTGTTTGTTGATATCTGACTAGGGGCGATCGCTTTGTGGTTGGAGAGATGATTGGGCGATCGCGGATTAGAATGTATGTAGTCTTGTAATTTAACATCCTGTCATTAAAAATGTCTTATGCCAAAAGCTGTTCAGGAAATCTATACACAAGTTATTTCAAATCTTCCACCAACTGAGAGACTACAGTTAGCGACTTTGATTCTCAACGGCTTAGTAAAACAAGAAGCTACAGTTATTGATGATAGCGACACTTGGACAGAGCAGGATCAACTAGACTTAACTGCTTTTTCTATGCAATATGCGGTGACTGCTTTGATTGAAGATGAGGAGATAACTGAGTGAAAGTTCAATCTGGCGATATAGTGACCGTTGATTTTCCTGCTGTTACTGGTATCAAGCGTCGTCCAGCAGTCGTTTTATCTTCACAGACATATCATGCAAATCGTCCTGATGTAATTGTTGGGCTTATAACCTCACAGACAAAAAACTTATGTGTTACAGATTATATACTTCAAGATTGGCAATTAGCAGGACTGAGAGTTCCATCTGTTTTTCGTAGCTTTATTGTGACATTGCCTCCATCCGCTAACTTGATTGTCATTGGGAAGTTATCGGAGCAAGATAGTCAAGGTATTAGAAATTGTGTCAAATTATCTCTAGTCAATTTGGGTGAATGATTTTTTGAGAGGATGTCGGCGATCGCTGTTTGTTGATACTTGGTTGGGGCGATCGCTTTGTGGTAGAGCGATGAAAGGGCGATCGCTGATTTGATATTTGGTTGGGGCGATCGCTTTGTTTTGTGGGGAGATGAAGGGGCGATCGCTTTTTTGTTGATTTTTGATTGGTGGCGATCGCTTTGTGGTAGAGCGATGAAAGGGCGATCGCTGTTTTGATATTTGGTTAGGGGCGATCGCTTTGTGGTGGGGAGATGAAGGGACGATCGCTGTTTGTTGATATCTGACTAGGGGCGATCGCGGGTTAGAATAATCCAAAAAGCATTAAAAATCCGATTTTCATGACACTAAGCGCATCTGAAATAAAACAACAAGCAAAAAATATTTTAGATGCGATCTCCTTCACTCCCTTTGAAGAATGCCAATCCTTAAGTCGTGATTTTAGCAATATTCCTGATCGCCCTGGCATTTACGCAATCAGACATAAGTATGAAGGTTGGCTTTACATTGGCAAAACCAAAAGTTTAAGGAGTCGTTTTAAAGGTGGACATAAAGCCTTTCTGTGGGCATGGCTTGATAAATACAAAGATGAAGACGTGCGTATTGTCGCAGAAATAATCCCATACTCAAGGAATCCTGAGTTACTATTGGAGTTAGAGGCAATAATTCTTCGTGCTACTGAGCCTCCATACAATGCCCAAATTCCAATGGAGTAGTAAATTTATGCAAGTAGAAATGTTAGAGCGAATCTCATCTAAGGATGCAGAAGTTATTTTAAAACTTCTACCTGAGAGAATTAGAGCAGCAATTATTTCCCGTGCCAAAGAAATAGATTATCCAATTGAAGCAACACTTGAGATGGCGATCGCAAGTTTTTTGGATACAGAATCCATAAGTTTTTCCGACTGTAAACCCAATCGTGGATATTAACCCACAAAACAGGCGATCGCTGGCTGTTGATATTTGATTGGGGGCGATCGCTTTGTTGTGGGGAGATTATGGGGCGATCGCAGTTTTTGATATTTGGTGAATGTGATCGCTTTGTTGTAGGGAGATGAAGGGGCGATCGCTGTTTGTTGATATCTGACTAGGGGCGATCGCTCTGGGGACTTTGAGAAACATGCAAATTATGCAGTGAATCGCTTAGAGTATAATCAAATTTTGAACTATGCAAGATACTGCTGAATATATCTGCGCTTTTTGCGGAGAGACTAATACGACATTTGTTGACTTTAGTGGAGGAATGCAACAGTCGTACGTGGAGGACTGTCAAGTTTGCTGTCAGCCAAATATTTTGTATATTGAGATTGACGAAGACACCCTCGGCATCGAAATTAATAGCGAACCAGAAAGTTAGGGTATAAAGCTGGGATCTGTGCCGCCCGTGAAGAGGGCAGCACATGCTTTTAGGCTTTATTGAGTAGCACTCATCCGAAAAACAGATATCGGTTCGCTTAATCCTTTTAAAATAACCGAACTCTCTTCATAAAAATAACCATCTATGTCCTCGATCGCAAAAGACTGACTTCGCGAAGATGCGGTAAAAACAATGTCATTTCCTTTGCTCAACCCTTGAACCCTTGCCGCAGTGTTCACAGTCGTCCCAAAGTAATCCGAGCGATCGTTGAGATTAACGCAGATACAAGGTCCTGTATGTACCCCCACTTTAAGAATTAACTGCTGCTCTTCAGATTCAAAGCTGCGATTGAAATCCCTCATTTTGGCTTGCATCGCGATCGCTGCTTTAAGTCCGTCAACGGGTGAAGTAAATGTTGCCATGATGGCATCGCCGATAGTTTTAATCACCGCTCCATTATGTTCGTCAACGATGGTAAATAGAAAATTAAAATGCTGGCGGACGAGGCTATAGGCTTGGGGATCGCCCTTTTCATTGTAGAGAGCCGTTGAACCAGCCAGATCGGTAAAGAGAATGGTAACTTGTCGAATCAATAAACTCTCATTGGGAGGAATAGTCTCGCGGGGAAATAGTTCGCGAAACATCTGTAAGGTCAAGAGACGATGCCCTGAGACCACTCCGTACTTAGCATCGATTTGCTCGCGAAATGCGGTATCGTTAGCTTCTGGTGAGAGCGATCGCAAACGTTGGTCAATACTAAAGGCAACCCGCACCTGTTGATCGGCATCGGACTGATGGGTATGGCGACAGTCGAGACAGGAGCAGGTGGATAGAGTTTTAAGATCCCCCAATTTCTTGGGTGCTAAATCAACTCTCAAACATTTCGGACATTGAATATCCCAATTAAGAGAGACTATTCCTTCCTTTAATGCGATAACTAAAAGGTTTAAAGCTTCGCGCTCAGAAAGTTGCAAGCGATCGGCAATTAGGTGCGGATTGACATGAAAGAGAAACCGTTCGTCTCGATCTTGCAAAAAATCAATAAAGCGATCCTGCTCTACCGAACCTATTCCGTACTGACTCAAAGATTTTACAGCTTGGGCGATCGCGTTATTGGTGTGATGTTTAGATAAATTAAAGATTTCTAGCATAGTTTCATTTTACCTGTTGCTAAGGAATGAATTTGATGAGTTACAACTAGATGCGTCCCAATCGTAATATCTTCTCAAACTTATAGCCCTGCAAACCACTCGTAACCTTCATCTACCCAATAGCCTCGACGTTGGCGAAGTTCATTGGTGAAAGTAACTCGCGTTACCCATTTTGATTGCTTATAACCTAGTTTGATTGGGGAAGCCAAACGTAAAGGCGCACCATTTTCAACGGGAATATCATTACCATTTTTCTGATAGGCAAGGATCGTTTGAGGATGCAAAGCCGAGGCAATATCCCAACTTTCGTAGTAATTATCTGCCGACTCAAAATAGACATAACGCGCCCCCGCCTTTGGCTGCACTAGTTTAGCAAGATCGTACAGACGCACTCCACCCCACTGCACGATCGCCGCCCAGCCCTCCACGCAAACATGGCGAATTACCATCGAAATTAAGGGTAACGCTCGCACGTCATTCATGTTCAATTGCAGGGGATTATTCACAGCTCCATCGATTACCAATTTAAAGGAATTCAGATCGATCGCGGGAGTCGTATCGAAGGAATTAATTAGCAAAGAATTAGGCTCGATCGCGCTGAGGGGATATTCTGGCGCGGGATTTTTGGCTTGAAAAATCAACTCTTCAATCCCTTGATTGAGCGGCTCGAATAAAGCCCTTACATTTGTAGTCTGTTGATGGAGCGGTTTAAAAATAGAAGTCGAACTAGAATTAGAAGCCCCACAACTTCCTAAAAACAATCCCATGCCAGACAGACCAGCATATTGCATTAATTGGCGGCGCGAAAATCGGCGTTGGGGATATCGATCGAATTGCATATTTAATAACCTTAAGGGATCTCCTAGTGTGTTTTGTAGTGCTGAGCGCTAACTAAATAAACATTGAACGAATCATTCTCAAACCACCCACCCTAAAGGAAAGAAAGATATGGACGATAGTAAAAATCAAAACGATGGGAATCGTCAAGAAATGGGCAATGCGAAGATTTTGCCAACTTCCGAATAAACCAGAAATCCATGCAAACTGCACGGGCTTATACATGCACAAACCAGAAAGTATTGCTAGAAGGAGAATGGGAACGATCGCAGTATAGGCAAGACGATGCCATGCGTAGTTCTTGCGTTTGGGATTTTTGGCTTGTAATGCCTGAATATCTTTATCGGAGGCAAACCTATGCTTCCAGCGGCGGGTAATAAAAATATAGATTCCATAAACGAGCAAACTCATGGAAAACACCCACATTGAGGCAAAGTGCCAGTTCCTTCCCGCCCCCAGCCAGCCCCCCAAAAGGATTTCCTTGGGAAAACGCCATCCCGTGCGTCCGCCAAATACTGGATTGGCATTATAAATTTGCAGTCCGCTAGCAGTCATGAAAATCAGCGCCAAGAGATTAATAGAATGGAAAGCTTTGACAAAAATCGCCTGCTTAGGGGCAGGGGCGGATTTTGGATTAGCAGATTTTGGATTTGCAGATTTTGGGCTCATAGATTTAGGGGAGTGAGAAAATTATCTGGCTTGATTAATCTGACTTGATATATTGAATCTGATGAAGCTGAATTTGATTTAAGAAGAAAAACCAGTTAAATCGAATTCATAGTGGCAATGGCGGGAAAAATGGTGCCAACCAAAGTTGTAATTTAACATCCCATCCTAGAATAATAGCGATCGCGGTAATAGATATCAATACACCACCAATCTTTTGCAAAAGTTGGCTGCGCGATCGCAGTTTTAAAAATGAATTGCTAAAGTACCTACTGGCATAGGCAAGTAGTAATATGGGTAAACCAGTCCCCAAACCATAGACAATTAACAAAATTAGCGAGGTTAAAATCTCGTGTTTTGCTGCCGCTAAAATTAGAATACTTCCTAATACAGGACCAGCGCAAGGAGTCCACAGAAGACCTAATTGAGTTCCCAACCAAAATTCAGCAAATAAGTTAACCTCAGTCGATTCTTTTACCTTAAAAACAGGAAATTTACTGGATATCTTACTTACTAAAAGGTAATTCCACCGAGGAAAAATTGATAACAACCCCAGCCCCAGCAAAAAAACGATCGCGACAATTCTTGCAAAATTACTGAATCCTGTCAGCCAATTGCTCGCAACTCCCAACAGGCTCCCTGCGATCGCAAATCCACTAATCAATCCAGACACCAAAGCAAATGGTCCGTAGCGATGCGTTTGCAGCGATCTACCGACAATAATAGGTAGAATCGGCAAGATGCATGGTGAAAAAGCCGTTAACAAACCACCCAAGAGCGCTAATCCGATAGATAGCGGCGAAAGAGAGAGCATCATGCCCTTGGCTCCTATCCTAATAGTTGTTTGATAGTCTGTTCGGTAAGATCGTAGGCTCCTTCGCCAATGTGGTCGTAGACAATATTGCCTTGGCGATCGGCTAAATAAATATGCGGCCAGTACTCGTTTCCGTAGGCTCTCCAAGTCTTAAACTCGTTGTCAATGGGAACGGGATAGTGGATGCCATGTTTTTGGATGGCATCCTTGATATTGTTGGCATCCCTCTCAAAGGCAAATTCTGGTGTATGAACACCAATAACCTTAAGTCCTTTAGCGGCATAGCGATCGTACCATCCTGTAACATGGGGTAGGGTGCGCTGGCAATTAATACAGCTAAAAGTCCAGAACTGAATCATCACAATATTTCCCTTTAAATCTTGAATTGATAAAGGATTAGAGTTCAGCCATTGAGAGATACCTTGAAATTCTTGTAACTTTTGACCAGAAGTATTATTTACAGCCACAGTAGTAACTTCAGATTTAGGTTTATTGTCTGTCAAAGCAGTGGAAGTGATTTGTTGAGGGGAAGAACTAGAGCCGAATTGGGTAGCGCAGGCAGCACTACCAATTCCTAATGTTCCCAACCCTACATAGGTTAAAAAACGACGACGACGCAACAAGTTTTTATTCATTGTAAATTTTCTCCAATTTTAATTGGTTCTATCTCTAGTGATTTTCGAGTGTTTCACACTCGAAAATCATGTTTACCTGAGTTTTGAGAGATTAAGGGTTTGCATTAGCAGGCTTACTATCCTTCATGGCATCGCCTTTCATCGCATCAGCAGGCTTGCTATCCTTCATGGCACCGCCTTTCATGGCATCATCCTTCATGGCATCACTAGTCTTATCCTTCATGGCATCGCCTTTCATGGCATCAGCAGGCTTGCTATCCTTCATGGCATCGCCTTTCATGGCATCAGCAGGCTTGCTATCCTTCATGGCATCGCCTTTCATGGCATCAGCAGGCTTGCTATCCTTCATGGCATCGCTAGTCTTATCCTTCATGGCATCGCCTTTCATGGCATCATTCTTCATGGCATCGCCAGTCTTATCCTTCAT
>NZ_LIRE01000402.1 GCF_001402795.1 Pseudanabaena sp. 'Roaring Creek' | reverse complement strand
GCATGGCTAAATGTATTGGGAATGCAAACATCTTCACCTCAAAAGTTTCTTGAATATTATATTACAGTGCTTTGCGCTGAAACCCAAACCAAGAAGAATTTTGAAAGCGTTGCTTCGCAACGCTTTCAAAATTCTTCTTGGGGTTCGTTCGATCGGTAATTGCTGTAATTGTAAATTTAGTATTTTCCAACTTCTTTGTTTTCAAATTTGTTTTCAAAGAAAACAAATTTGAAAACAAAGAAGTTGGAAAGCAAAGAAGTCGTCAGCACAAGATTTGCGATCAATTGCGATCTATATCTTATTTCGGATTATTTCAGAATTAGTTAAGTATTGCGGTTTTCAAATGAGTGCATACTGATTTGAAAACAAACAACAATCCTACAGCCACAGTCACTTGAATTAGGACAAATCAAAACCCAAGAATTAATTGGCGGCGCTTTGCGCCGCCAATTAATTCTTGGGTTTTATGTCCTAGTACACTTAGCGATAGCTATAGTAAGGGTTTTGAGTTTTCATTTTGCCTACGGCAAAATGAAAACTGCAATAAGTATTGCAAGAGAAGAGATATCTCCCTACCCCCAAATAGCAAGTGGCGGCGCGAAGCGCCGCCACTTGCTATTTGGGCTTTGATTGACGTTAGCGCATCGATTCGCGATGGACTTTGACTAATTGAATTTCATCTTCTTCGGTAAGATATTTATTCATCATATAGACCACATACTCAGGCTTGAGATTGCTGTCGGGCTTGCAACTACCCATGAAATGGATTTTGGGAAATTCAGGATCGGGATTGAGAACATTAATTGCAAAAATGCGATCGCGTAATTCCAACATCTGATTGCGTCCAGATTTCGACACCTTGGGCATTTGAATGGAAGTAGCCGCAAGCACGCAGTAGCTTGCACCTTCGAGCAAATCCATAATATCTGCAGCATTACGTTCCTTCGGCGTAATAAATGTACAGGTGAGTGTATACTCAGCCACTTCCAACATCGCATCTAGGGAAGGAGAATGGACAGGCACTTCCTCGATCGCATAGATCGGTAAATCACTGTCAAGCTCTGCCTGAAAGCGCTCTTGAAACTCTTCAATGGGCATAGTTGCGGTCAGTTCAAAATCGACAAACTCAGCGCTGCTGGTTTGTCCGAGGGGCAGAGCCTTAGCGATCGAGATACGCGGTAATGGGTTAAAGCCTTCAGTATGGGCAACGGGCAAAGCCGCACGCCTTGCCGCACGCTGGAAGAAGCGATGTAAGTCTAAATGAGAAATCAAACTCATATCGCCCAATTTGCCAAATTTGAGGCGAATACGCTGTACTCTCGGCGGCACTTTCGGCTTCTTTAGGGAAATTGGCGGAACTTCTGGTGGCGGAATTACCTCATTATGCCCAAATTCAGGGCCACAAACACCACATTCAGAACAACCTCCAAAGGAGCAATCGGGAATTACTTGAGCGGCGATCGCTCTTTCCCAATCTTCGATCAGCCATTGCTTATCAATCCCCGTATCGACATGATCCCAAGGTAAAGGATCGGACATCTTGAGGGATGGGGCATCCCATACCAGATCGGCTTCCGCGATCGCCTGTGTCCATGCACCAAAGGCTTTTTCGGTATTCTCAAACCATGAGTCCATACCCGCACCCAGTTGCCATGCGCGATGTAGCACCTTACCCAAACGGCGATCGCCCCGTCCGACAAAGTCTTCCATAGCACTAATCCGCACTTCGGTATAGTTGACCTTCACTCCACTCAAGCGGCGGAACTCTTTACGAAGTAGCTGTTGCTTCCGTACAAATTCGCCACTAGAAACAGTATGCCATTGGAAAGGCGTATGGGGCTTGGGTGTGAAGTTAGAAATGGTCAAGTTAAACGAGATTTTCTTTCTTCCCTTTTGCGAACATTCCTGTTGTAGCCATTCCACCGTGTTGACGATGCCGAGTACATCTTCATCGGTTTCCGTCGGCAAGCCAATCATGAAATAGAGTTTGACCTTATCCCAACCTTCGACGTAGGCAGTTTTAATACCCTGCAGTAACTCTTCATCGGTCAAGCCCTTATTAATTACATCCCGCAAGCGCTGCGTCCCTGCCTCTGGCGCAAAGGTTAAACCTTGCTGGCGACCATCACCACTGCGGAGCATATGGGCAATATTTTCATCAAAGCGATCGACTCTTTGGCTGGGAAGGGAAAGGGTGACATGCTCATCTTTGAAGCGATTCTTGATCTGTACGCCAACGGATGGTAGGGCGAGATAATCGGAACAAGAGAGAGAAAGTAAGGAAAATTCGTTATATCCAGTTTCGCGAATCGCTCTCTCAATGGTATCAACAATCTTTTCAGGATCGACATCGCGGGCGGGACGGGTGAGCATCCCTGGTTGGCAGAATCGACATCCGCGAGTACATCCACGTCGAATTTCGATCACGAGGCGATCATGAACCGTTTCAATTAAGGGAACTAGACCAATGCTATGCTCGGGCATCGGGGTGGCGACGCGACGGAGCGCGCGGGGAGAAACATCGCGGCGATTGGGCTTAATTGCCCCTGTTCTCTCATCCATGTCATAGAATTCTGGAACGTAAACGCCATCAACTTCATTGGCAAGATCGAGCAGGATTTCGCGACGGGTTTTGCCTGCTAGTTTAGCTGACTTAATCACTTCGCCAATTTCAGGTAGCAACTCTTCGCCATCACCGAGGGCAAAGAAATCAAAGAAGTCGGCATAAGGCTCAGGATTTGATGTCGCAGTCTGTCCCCCTGCAAAGATTAACGGACATTCCTCAATGCTCAATTCGCTCCTTTCCCGCCATGTCATCGGAATGCTTGCGAGGTCAAACATTTCCAGAACGTTGGTTGCGCCTAATTCATAGCTGAGACTAAATCCTAAAATGTCAAACTCCCGTAACGATCGCTTGGACTCAACGGCAAACAAATCTGTGTTAGTTGCGCGGAGTTTTGCCGAGAGGTCGGGGGCGGGAAGATAAGCGCGATCGCATAGTTGCCCTTCTTGAGAATTAATAATGCTGTAGAGAATGATATGCCCCAAGTTTGACGCACCCACCTCATAGATTTCGGGATAGGTCAGCGACCAACGCACGATCGCATTGTCCCAAGGTTTTCGCACTGCGCCAAACTCGTTGCCTAAATAACGAGCAGGTTTAAGAATTTCGGAGGTAAGTAACTGTTCTACGGGTACGGGCATAGAATTTTTCACGATTTGAGCTAGCCCTATTTTACATTTAGCGCGATCTCGATATTACGAGAAAACGCCAAAAATGTCTCCTTGCTATCTCGATCTCTAGATTTGTATAGCTATAGCCACTTAAGTCAGGACATCAAACCCCATAGAGAGTTGCGGCGCTTCGCGCCGCAACTCTCTATGGGGTTTGATTTTTGTCCTAACATTACTGACTATAGCTATA
>NZ_LIRE01000036.1 GCF_001402795.1 Pseudanabaena sp. 'Roaring Creek' | reverse complement strand
TATAGTTGTTTTAAATAACTTGTAGACGGGCTTCGACTTCGCTCAGCCCTCGGTGTAAGCTAGCTGAGCGAAGTCGAAGCTGTAGTTTTTATTTGAATTATCTATATGTCCTGATACAGTTAGCGGTAGCTATAGTTTAAGGATGGGCAGTGCGAAGCGCTGCCCATCCTTAAATATTTAGCAATTTTCAAGAACCACAAGAAACCTTTTGAAAGTGTGGCGAAGCCACACTTTCAAAAGGTTTCTTGATTATGATCGGTAGCTAAGCATAGGCGATTCTAAATCCTGCATGTTGATAGAAGTTAGGGCGAAACCAGTTGCGGTAATACTTACAGGCTTCCGTTCCATTGGTCATCCATGAGCCACCAGCCATCATATTATGCTTTGTGTCAAAATATGGTGCGGAATAGTTCTCATAGAGATAATGGGGTTTATATCCTGTGAGTGGCGTTAAATTATCACTCAACCATTCCCAAACATTACCGCGCAGGTCGTAAAGTCCCGATGGACTTTGGGCTTGCTCTAGATACCCGACGGGGTTAGGCGAAGCAAATTTTAAATTGAGATTGAAGTCAGTATCCTCCTTCGATGGCGAAGAAAGCGAGCCCGATTCGCCGTAGGTTGCTAGATACCATTCCGCTTCGCTCATCAGGCGTATGCGATCGCCTTTCCAGCGACAATAGGCGATCGCTTCATGGTGATTGACTTCTACGGGAAAATCAAAGGGCATGGAAATTTCATCGAACATCGCCCGATATCTATAGGTATCATTGCTAGGAATCCAAAATTTGGGATGTTGCACTTGGTGTTGCTGCCGCCAAGCCCAAGATCGCTCGTCCCAGTAGGCTTGATTCGCGTAGCCACCATCCTTTACAAAATCCAGAAATTCGGCATTAGTCACCAGATATTTACTGGCTTGAAAAGTTTCTACATCCACAAGGCGATCGCCATATTCAATATCCCAGCCATAGGTAGCAGAATCTTGAGGTTTGCCCAAATGCACCTTCCCATGCTTAATTTCGACCATTTCATTGGTGTTGGTATAACCATTGGTGGGGGCATATTGCCAGTTGGGAGGGCGTTGTAGTTTTGCAACGGGCAATTGGCGAATCAACATCGATGAAGTTTCGATATGGATATATTGATGCTCGATCGCCATCATGAGCGCCCAAAGCGGATGCGCTTGATTAATGGGTAGAGCAATATTCGTCAATCCATTGATTAGTTCTACGATCGCCTGATATACCCGTTCGCGATACTGCCAAACAGCAGTAACTTCTGCTTGCCGTAGACTCTCAAAAATACTCGCAATTTCATCGGGCTTTTCAGGATCGACCCCAATTTCAAATAACCTTTCAAAATTGGGATGTATCCGTTGTTCTAGGAGTCCGACAAGGATCGCCTTGTTGATATAAAATACAGCCGAATGTCCTAAGTAGAAAATCAATAAATTACGCAGTGGATCGGGATTCGTATAAAAAGTCTCGGGATCGACTAAACTTCTCATCAAGTCATCTTCAATTTGCCAAGCCCGTTGAAAATAATCCAGAATCTCTTGGCGATCGCATTTATCTAATTGAGGAACCTTAGCAAAGGGAATATTATGCATAGATTTAAATTTACTTACAACTGACAGAGAACTAGAGCAAACCATTGATGGGAATCTGTCCAGATTTTGATGGTTGTTAAACCTTGCGATCGCAGTTGGGCTTGTACCGCCTCTAGATCGAACTTACGGGAAATCTCGGTAAGAATGCGATCGCCAGCTTGAAATTCGATTTTGAGATCGAGAATATCTAGGGATACTTGATGGGTTTCTCTGGCATAGAGATACATTTCGATTTGGCGATCTAATTCGTTATAAATAGCTTGATGGGTAAACAGATCGAGATTGAAATCACCTTGGAAACGCCAATTTAAATGGGAAAGCATATTTAAATTAAAAGCTGCCGTGATGCCTTGACTATCGTTATAGGCAGCTTCTAAGATATCCTTGGGCTTCTGCAAATCAATCCCCAATAAAAAATAATCCCCTTGAGTTAAGGAATGGGAAACTTTACCGAGGAACGCATTAGAATCTAGGGCGGAAAAATTGCCGATGGAGCTACCTAAAAAGAAAATCATGCGCGATCGTTCATGATTTTTGCCAAGATAGAGTAATGCTTCTTCGTAGGTACCAAGTAGTCCTTCTAGGGAGAGATCGGGATACTTTTGGTGCAAATGTGAGACTGTCGTTTTGAGGATGCCACCACTGACATCGATCGGAATATAACTAAAAGCATCAGGAATAGACGGAGTTAATAAATTAGCTACTTTTTGATAGGCATTTAATAAATAATGGGTTTTTGTAGAGCTACCACTACCTAATTCTACTAATTCACAGGAGCCTGTAATTGCAGCAATTTCATCGGCATATTGATTTAAAATCCATGCTTCGGTGCGCGTGGGGTAATATTCGGGTAAATCACAAATCTGCTCAAATAATTCCGAACCGCGATCGTCATAAAAATACTTTGGGGGCAAACTTTTGGGGGTTTGGGTTAATCCTTGGCATACATCATCACCATCTTTACCAATGTTTTGAATAATGGCTGGATTACTCTCATGGAGTATTTTTAAATGTTTAACTGTCATACTTGGATCTTTTCCTGTTTGTATTTTTACGATCCCAAATAATGATTTGGATGATTGCTCGTAATTGTATAGCAATGCAAGTTTTGCTTTGGAAATAAAACCCAAATAAAAACCAAGAGATGAGGGACAGCACCAAGCGCCACCACCCCTCTTTTGATAAGACGCAGTGTTCGCTAACGCTTTCGACTCTAGATTTTATATTTAATACCAATTCACGAAAGTGTGACAACACTTTTGTGAATTAAAAACTAAACTTCGTAAGTTTTTTTAAGTTAAGAAATGGCATACTCCCTTCCCGCTATAAAATTAGACATTAAAAACCAAGAATTAGCGTTGCGGCGCGAAGCGCCGCAACGTCTAATTTTTCACTGGGAAGGGAGTA
>NZ_LIRE01000401.1 GCF_001402795.1 Pseudanabaena sp. 'Roaring Creek' | reverse complement strand
TCCTAGTACAATTGGCGACAGCTATAATCAAAACTTAGTCAAAATTTAGTCAAAAATCCTCACCTCCGATCAAGGATTTTGATGACCTAAATTTAATGACCTAAATTTAATGACCTAAATTTAATGACCCAAATAAGTTATCTTAGTCAAGTTTCCTACAATGGAAGCTTGACTTTTTTGTTTGGAATTTGTCGGGAGAAGTCTAGGTGAGAAAGTTACAGGGTAATACTTTGTTTTTAACCACGATCGCCGCGATTGCCTTAATTGACGGAGGAAATTACTTCAAGGCGCTTCAGGTGCATCACTTGGCGATCGCCGCCGAAACTAACTCAGCCATCACTCCAGAAATAAATACGCTTGATAAAATCCAAAAACGGGGCAAATTGATCGTCGGGGTCAAAGATAATTTGCCACCCTTGGGATTTCGCGATCGCAGTGGCAACCTTGCGGGATTGGAAATTGATATTGCGCGGGAGTTGGCAAAAGAACTAAATTTTCAGGTTGAATTATTGCCCTTAAATAGTCGCGATCGCCTAACAGCATTGCAAAACAATCAAGTCGATCTCGCGATCGCCCAAATTACCGTAACTACTAATCGTTCGCGTTTGGTTGATTTCTCTTTGCCCTACTACATCGACAGCACGATCGCGATCGCTAAACGCGGTACTAATTCTCAAGAACTCTACCAACCTTTAGCCATAGGCGTTATCAAAAATTCCGATGCGATCGCCGCGATCCAATCGCAATTTCCGAAAGCGGCGATCGTTGGCACAAGTTCCTATGCCGATGGTTTAGCCGCATTGCAAGCGGATAAAATTAAAGCTTTTGTGGGCGATCGCACTAGCCTCACCCAATGGCTTCAAGAGCATCCTGATTTGGAAATCATCGGGCAACCCATTGCTGTCCATAGTTTAGCGATCGCCTTACCGCGAGGATTGCAGCATTTAGACTTGCGCGATCGAGTATTTGGCATTGTGGATAAGTGGCATAAAAATGGCTGGCTAAAGGAAAGGGCAAAATATTGGGGTTTATAAGTAGCTGGGCAAAATTAACGTGAGTTCGGGATAATTTGAAACGGGCTTTGAGAAAGGGTTTGCGTAGCAAACCCTTTCTCAAAGCCCAAAAGTAAAAGCCTTGCTATGCAAGGCTTTTACTTTTGGGCTTTGAAAACTTGCCAGTTTAACGCGAACTGATGTTAATTATGCCCAGCTATTCAGTAAAGAAAAGTAATACTCCCTTCCCGCTATAAAATTAGACATTAAAAAACAAGAATTAGCGTTGCGGCGCGAAGCGCCGCAACGTCTGGTTTTTTAATGGGAAGGGAGTATACAACAAAAAGCCCTGCAATTCGAGGCTTTTTTGCTTTATAGAGAAGGCTTTTGTTTGTGCCATTCCGTAGATTGCTCGTAGCCATAGGCAACCTGCAACAATACATCTTCTCGTAAAACATTAGAGATCATCTGTAAACCGATGGGCATTCCCTTCGAGTCAAATCCACAGGGGATACTAATCCCTGGCAAGCCAGCAAGGTTTACAGGAATGGTCATCAAATCCGATAGATACATCCCTAGAGGATCTTCGGTCTTGCTTCCTGCCTTAAAAGCTGTAGTTGGTGCAGTCGGACAAACTAAAACATCTACCTGCTCAAAAGCTTTTTGAAAGTCTTGAACGATTAGAGTCCTCACTTTCTGCGCTTTAAGATAATACGCATCATAGTAACCAGCCGATAGCACGTATGTGCCAATCATGATCCGACGTTTTACTTCTGCTCCAAAACCCTGCTCGCGGGTATTCTCATACATACTCAGCAGGTTCTCTGCACTCTCATCGCGGAAACCATACTTAACGCCATCATAGCGAGCGAGGTTTGCCGATGCTTCGGAGGGGGCGATAATGTAATAGGTGGGAAGTCCGTAACGGAATCTAGGACAGGAGATTTCATAGATCTCTGCACCCATACTTTCCATATGCGCGATCGCCTTTCTTACCGAAGCCTCAACTTCGCTATCTAAACCTTCACCAAAGGTTTCGGTAATTACGCCAACCTTTTTGCCCTTTAGGGATTGGGTTAAGTCTGGGGTTAATAAAGCCGCATAGTCAGGAATCTCGATGTTAATGCTGGTGGAGTCCTTGGGATCGTAACCCGCGATCGCCCTTAAAAATATTGCCGCATCTTCCACGGTATTGGCAAAGGGACCAATTTGATCGAGTGAGGAAGCAAAAGCGACTAAGCCAAACCTTGAGACTAGTCCATAGGTGGGCTTTAGTCCGACGACACCACAATAGGATGCAGGTTGACGGATCGAGCCGCCCGTATCCGAACCAGTAGCAATAACACATTCCCCTCCTGATACTGCGGCTGCAGAACCACCCGATGACCCCCCAGGCACATAGGCAGTATTCCAAGGATTTGCTGTGAGGGCGATCGCTGAGTTTTCGGTTGAGCTACCCATCGCAAATTCATCAAGATTAGTCTTGCCAACCATCACGGCTCCAGCCGCACGCAGTTTTGCTGTAACTGTGGCTTCGTAGGGGGGCACAAAATTTTTCAGCATATTGGAGCCACAGGTAGTGGGCATCCCCTTGACACACATATTGTCTTTAATACCTATGGGCACTCCCGCCAGAATTGGCAGTGGGTCGCCTGCGGCGATCGCTATATCAATGGCTTGGGCTTGAGCGATCGCCACTTCAGGAGTTACCGTAACAAAGCTATGCAATTTTGGCTCTAGGTGAGCAATGCGATCTAAAAACTCTTGAGCAATTTCAGTTGCTGATCGCTCTTTATTTAATAAGGTTTGGCGAATTTGGGCGATCGATGGCATAAACAATCTGATGGGTTATTGGGCAGATTTTTTAGTATAAAACTAAATCGGTTACTCCCGCGCCATGCACCTTGACGGAGAAGAGATTAGCTTAAAGAAAAGCGAAAAAGAACCGTCTTTTCTACTATTTTGATATCGGGCAGAGCTTAAAAATGTCATTATGTCCTTTATTTTTTGTATTTTCTGGACAAGCGTCGAGAAAGCAAATACAATATACCCGCAAATTAAGGTACGTTCTTACCCCTTGGAGGTCATTATTCCTGAACCGTTAACTTTGACTGTGAGTTTAAGAGGCAGCCTCGAAGTCAAGGACAATTATCAATTAATACGCCTCGCAGGTCTTCTAGACGCTTTTTCTGAGCCAGCTTTTAAGAAAGTGATAGGCAAGTGCGTCGAAGATGGCCCGTATAATGTGATTTTAGACCTGTCAACCATTGATTTTATTGATAGTTCTGGACTTGGAGTTTTGGTGCAAATGGCAAAAAAAACTCAGACTTTGGATGGAACCCTCCAAATCATCACCAACGCTAGAGTCACCCAAACGGTCAAACTAGTTCGATTAGATCAATTTCTGACACTTCAAACATCAATCGATGAAGCTCTGGCAAAGCTGGCAGAAACAAGTAAAGACTAATTACCAGATCAAGTAACCAAATTAAGTAACCAAGCAAAAAAGCAAGTAGACATTAACTAACTCAACAACTAACCCAACAATAAGCAATCTGTACATCCCAACAAATCTCGAATCAATCTCGAATCAATCTCGAATCAATCTCAAAAAGTGTAAAAATCAACTTGAATTTGATGATATTTTTCGTTTTTGAGAAAAATAAAAAGAAAATTATGGGGCAAATTTTCTAGACTTGATGTTTTGTGCAATCACAAATGCAATCGCAAATGCAATTACAAGTGCGATCGCACTTGCGATCGCATTTGCGATTGCGAAATTGATAAATTAAACAAACTTTACATGATCTAAGTTTCTGACCGCGAATCTCAATTCTTCCGAAGGCTCTGCCCAACAAAGTACTTTTATGGGAGATTAGCTTGTCAATTTCGTATGGTGAGTTGCTTATTTAGTGTGTAAAGTTTGTTTTTAGCATTTCGGGCACTAAAATCTATTCCCAATATCAGAACTGCTGTTATGATATTCAGGAGACAAAATTTATACATATTGATGGGCAAGCTATGCTTGCCCATCAATGTCTGAAAATAAATGTAAATATCCAATGGTTGACAAATATCTCAATATTTTGTCGTCATTCCATCGTTATTCCGTTATTCATCCTACGCAAGCAAATTATTCTGTAATGGCATTATCTCGTAATGTCTCTTAGCCCAATCGTTGAAAATATCGCTGAGATCCCAACCTCTGCCCTAGCCTATATTGGCGATGCTGTTTATGAGATGCAAATGCGTCTTCATTATCTACTGCCGCCACGCACTGCCAAACAGTATCACCAACTTGTAGTCAGTCAAGTTAGAGCAGAGCAACAAGCAAAACTTCTCGAAAAACTCGATCTCACAGACTTTGAGTCCGACCTCGTAAGACGCGGGCGCAATGCTGCGGGATCTATATCACGTAAAGTCGATCCCAACATTTATCAAAAGGCAACAGGATTTGAAGCATTGATTGGTTATCTTTACTTAACCGATCGTGATCGCCTCGACAAAATTTTTACTCAGCTAATTAGCCATATCGATACCCCAGCGCCGCCATGACATCGCAACCTAGACTGAAATCCCGACAATCCGACCATAATTCCGACCGAGACGCAGACAGAAGTTTTGACAAGCGTTCTGAAAAGTCTTTCGACCGATACTCAGATAAACGTACTGATAAGCGTTCTGACAATCGCTCCGACAGCCGAGCTGGTGGTAAATATGCTGACAAGCGCAATGATAAGCGTCCCGAGCGTGTTGCTGACAAATCCTTTGATAAATCCTTTGAGAAGCCATACAAATCCTCAGAAAAAGGCTTTGAAAAGCGTGCTGATGGTCGCTCTGAAGCTAAGTATACGGATCGTACCGATCGTCGTGCGGATTCTAAATATAGCGATCGCCGTCCTGAAAGGAGCTTTGAAAAAAGTGCGAACTCATCGGCTGAGCCCAAATTTGACCGTAAGTTTGATAAGCCGATCGCTAAAAAGTTTGGCGATAAAAAATTCGCTGATAAAAAATTCGGCGATAAAAAATTCGGCGATAAAAAATTTGAACGTGGCGATCGCCCCGAACGTTTTGATCGTGGATCGGATCGTGGTTTCATCCGTAGCTTAGATCGTGGATCGGATCGTGATTTTAGCGATCGCAAATTTGGAGATCGTGATTTTAGCGATCGCACCGTACCTAACTTCGAGCGCCGTTCTTTGCCACCCATTGGACGTGCTGTCGATCCTGATGGAGAACTAGGCATTGTTGCGCCAGTTCATAATCCTGAGAATCCTGATATTGTCTATGGTCGTCATGCTGTTGAAGCAGTACTCAATAGCGATCGCAGCATTAACCGTGTGTGGGTCACGCCCAGACTGCGTTATGCTCCCGATTTCCTGCCGCTCATTGACGAGGCGAAGGCAGCAGGAGCCGTAGTCGATGAGGTAGATAATACCAGACTGGATCGGATTACTGATAATGGCAGACACCAAGGGATCGCCGTTCAGGTATCCGCCTACGAATATGCTGACCTAGATGAGTTAATTGCTAGTGCCAAGGAAAAATCAGCCCAACCCGTCATCGTGATTGCTGATGGCATTACCGATCCCCATAACCTCGGCGCGATCATTCGGAGCGCGGCAGCGCTCGGAGCACAGGCTCTCGTGATCCCCCAGCGTCGAGCCGCAGGAATTACGGCGACAGTCGCTAAAGTTGCCGCAGGTACCTTGGAGATCTTGCCCGTTGCCCGCGTCGTCAACCTCAATCGTGCCCTTGAGAAAATTAAAGAGGCAGGATTTTGGGTTTATGGGACAATGGCGGGAGCCAGTGATGCCATTCACAAAACAAAATTCTCTGGAGCGATCGCCTTAGTCATTGGAGCTGAAGGAGAAGGATTGAGCCTCTCAATTCAAAAAAACTGTGACTTCCTAGTATCTATACCTTTAGAAGGAAAAGTCGATAGCTTAAATGCCTCAGTCGCCACAGGAATGGCTCTGTACGAGATTTTTAGACAACGTTGGGTAAATACGTTAAACCTGAACAATTTGTCTTGAAGTCCTGTTTTAAGTTATATAAAGATATAGTAAGAAAGCTTTAATGCTAAAGCTTTCTTATCTACCCAAACCATTCACTTTAGCTATGTAAAACCATGGGTGGTCACTTGTTTAAGAACTTTTTCATATCAATTCTGGAAATGTTGGGCTTAGCCGTGTGGGTTGAAATTGTCACAGATTTCCCACGTTGCACTTACTATTTTGGACCATTTGCCAATGAATCTGAAGCTGAGGCTGCGAAGATTGGCTTTATAGAAGATTTAGAAACCGAAGGGTCAAAGGGTTTAACTGTAGTAGTTAAGCGCTGTAAGCCCAATTCCCTGACTATTTACGATGATTCACTGGATTTTAAGTTTGACCGCTTTCCTGCATTTAGCGGTCAGACTCTGTAACTAATCAAACGATGAATGAATGAAGGGGCAAATGCCCCTAGTTTTTTATGAGATAAATGCATAATAAAGATCTGGATGAGCTAGGCTTAGTTCTTGCCATATCTATTTATTTCGTTATACGTACGTTATACGTATTTGTTACGTTGATACCAATCCAAGAACGATTTATTTTTTAGTAAACAACTTTTTTAGTGAACCTATGTTATTCGGACTAGGCAAAAAATTGACCCTTCCAACGGTAGCCGACGCTTTGGCAGGAAGATCTTCAGCAATTCCTACCGCATCACACCACTTTGTCAATGGTAATGCTCTAAAACCACCTTTCCCTGAAGGTATGGAAACTGCTGTGTTTGGATTGGGATGTTTTTGGGGAGCAGAACGTCGTTTTTGGCAGCAAAAGGGGATCTATGTAACTGCTGTTGGCTATGCCGCAGGATTAACTCCTAATCCTACCTACGAAGAAGTTTGTTCGGGGATGACTGGACATAATGAGGTGGTGCTAGTCGTATACGATCCCCAAGTAATTAGTTATGCCGATCTCCTGAAGGTATTTTGGGAATCCCATAATCCTACCCAAGGAATGCAACAGGGCAATGATAAGGGCACGCAGTATCGTTCGGGGATCTATGTTTACAATGAGACCCAACGCAAACTTGCTGAAGAGTCACGCGAAGTCTACCAAGAAGCGTTGAAAGCTTCAGGGATGAAACAAGGCATCACGACCGAAATTCGCGATGCTGGAGAGTTCTATTATGCTGAAGGCTACCATCAGCAATATCTCGCCAAGAATCCTGGTGGCTATTGTGGGCTCGGCGGCACGAACGTTTGTTATCCTGCTGGGGCGATCGCTTAAGCCCGAAGCCAATGTTATACCAAAGCTGAAAATGGCGTAGCCATTTTCAGCTTTGCCCCCCTACTGGGTTTGGTTTTAATTCACAAAAGTGCTGTCACACTTTCGTGAATGGGTATTACTCTGATTAATAACAAATCCCTTGTTGGTAATGTCTATGGCTATAGCTACATAAAAAATGCGGTGCTTTACACCGCATTTTTTATGTAGCTATAGCATTTTTAAAAGCATTGCTACGAGCTTGGTGGCGGCTCCCGATTCTCCACAGACTTCTTTGAGCCGATCGCGCATTTGGTCTAATTCTTCAGGATGATCGAGGTAGAACAAAATTTCATCGGCAATTTGAGTCGGTGTAATTACGCCAAAAATTTCTGGCACGATCGCCTTTCCCGCCCAGATATTCGGCCAAGCTAGCAACTGCCCTTTCTTTCTAATTTGGTCGATCAAGATCGAGTTAATCGTCGTTCTAATCAGCTTTCCCCAGAATGGCGTGGATGAAAGTAAACCGAGCAATCCGTCCCATCCGACCTTGATGTCGGAAACGTTAGTGGGCAATAGCACGAGCATCGGTTGGTTGAGGGATGCAAGCTCGGCAGTATTTGCTCCTACCGTAGTAATACAAAGTTGACTACTGCTAATCAGGGCATGGGCAGGAAATCCTCCATGAATTTTGATAACTGCTCCTTTAGCCGTAACCAAATTCCCCTCTACCAGAACCGCCGTTGCTCCATCGCTATCGGGCGTAGGAAAGCTAAATTGGGCATATTGGGCTAGGGCTTCTGGAGTGACTGTGGGGGCGAGGGGGACGACTAGATCGAGATCGGGACGTTTTTGTTTCAGGATATCGGCGATCGCGACAAATAAAGGTACACCAATCTTTAATTTCTGTTCTTTAGAACCTGGCATGAAGCAAACTCTCGGGGATCTACTCGCATGGCTAGATGGTGGTTCGCCCCCGCGATCGACCATCAAATCACCAATTACTGATGCTTTTGCCCGTAAGTCGGCGGGGATCTTAGCGGCGATCGCTTGGTTTCGCACCGCAAAACCATCTATCCAGCGATACCATCGGGCTTCCCATTCGGCATAAACTAGGGTCTTATAACCCAGTCGTTTGGCGATCACAACCGTAAAAAATTGATCTCCACCTAAAAAGATCACGATCCCCTGCTTTGCCCATTCCCATTGAGGGGTTTTGCCCCACAGTAAAAAATCAAAAAATTGCTCTGGTGGTAATACCCGATCCACATTGGGGAAGCTTTGGGCAAGTTGAGGCTCCTGTCCGCTCGCATTTTGATCGGGGGACAATGCGATCGAAATGCGTGGTTTGAGTTTGGCTAAACCTTCCGTGGATTTGTCATTGGATTTGAGAGATAGATCTAAAGCTCTTAGAAAGGGATATACCCATGTTGTTAGCTCCCCAGGTCCATTGGACAAAATTAAGATATCTGTAGAGATATCTCTGGCATGAGGAGCGTTAATCATAGTTAATAAACCCATAGAGTAGGCAGAGAAGTTATTAGCATATCTACTTTATGAGTTTATTGTCAGAAATTGAAATGACGGGATCGAATTCACGATAAAATTATGCACTCACGATCGAGTTAAATTAAAAGCTAGTGAAGTAGCTCAGAAGTAAACTTTAAAATCCAGAAATACTTGTCGTTCGCTAAGCAGGCGGCAGGGACTCTGATTTTAGATTTAATCTTGCTGAATTACTTGCTCGGCTTTTGAGCCTAATTTTTTACTCAAGTTTTTTATAAGCGTCACGCATGTGGATTTAAGTAGTTTATTTGATACACCAAAGCCCGTAATCGGGGTCATTCATCTTTTGCCGTTGCCTACTTCGCCGCGTTGGGGGAGCAGCCTAAAAGAGGTAATTGATCGCGCCGAACAGGAAGCCACAGCTCTTGCCGCAGGAGGAGTGCATGGGATTCTCGTAGAGAATTTTTTTGATGCGCCATTTACTAAAAATCGCGTCGATCCTGCGGTGGTTAGTTCTATGAGTCTGGTTGTGCACCGTGTTAAGCAGATGGTGGGCATTCCTGTGGGTATTAACGTTTTGAGGAATGATGGTCATAGTGCATTAGCGATCGCCTCTTGTGTTGGTGCGAAATTTATTCGGGTCAATGTCCTCATGGGCGTAATGGCAACGGATCAAGGCATTATCGAAGGTGATGCCTACAAGCTCTTGCGCTATCGTCGCGAACTAGGCACGGATGTCAAAATCTTTGCTGATGTTTTGGTAAAGCACGCTCAGCCTATTTCTGTCCCACAGATATCAGTGGCTGTTCACGATACGATCCATCGCGGGCTTGCCGATGCGGTAATTTTGTCGGGTTGGGCAACAGGAAATCCTCCGAAAACTGAGGATCTTCAGGAGGCAAAAATTGCCTGTGGCGATACGCCTCTGTTGGTTGGCTCTGGGGCAACATGGGATAATGTACCACAGTTGATGGAATATGCTGACGGTGTCATCGTTTCTAGCTCTCTCAAGCGTAATGGTCAAATTCAACAGGCGATCGATCCGATTCGAGTCAGCCGTTTTGTCGATGCGGTAAGGTTAGATATTGCCAATAAAAAAAATAAGCATATTGCGGAAGAGCAAATACGGCGATCGCCACCAATATCTATTGGGTAACATCTCTATAAATAATCTATAAATAAAATTAACGATGCAATTATGTATCGTTAATGCTGCGTTAATTTAGAGCTATCTTCTTAGCAGGTATTTACAAAGTGTCTGGAACAGCTATGCGAAAAAAAACTGAGCCGTGGTTGCATCGGTGGTCGCGCCCTGCGATCGTCGCTTTGTCGTTATTTGGCTTTTCTCTTACAACTTATTTGACAGTGACTCACTTTTTGGGTCAAAAAGTAGCACTCTGCACTGTGGAGGGTAGCGGCTGCGATTTGGTGCTCAGTAGTGAATATGCCAAGATATTTGGCGTTCCCTTAACAATTTTTGGCGCGTTGGGCTATCTAACTCTAGGACTTCTAGCAGGCATACCATTACTATTAAAGCGTGACGAGCCCAAGTCACAGGCTCAACTCAAGGAAATCGCGAATTTCTTGATGTTTATGGTATCTTCCTCGACCTTCGTATTTAGTGGCTACCTGATGTATTTACTTGCCTCAGGTAGTATTGGCGGTCAGCCTCAAGTATGTCTCTATTGCATCTCTTCAGCCGTCACGATGATGACGATCTGGTTGCTGACAATATTTGGTAATGCTTGGAAAGATGTCGGTCAGTTATTCTTTACAGGTGCAATTGTGGCAATTGTGACTTTGACGGGGACTCTGGGTGTTTATGCCAGTCAGGGAAAGATCGCCGCTCAAAGTAACTCCTTTGCAGGACGATTGGCGCAACATTTGACCGCAACTAATGCCAAAATGTACGGCGCGTATTGGTGTCCCCACTGTAAAGATCAGAAGGAAAAATTTGGCGATGCGAAAAAATTAATCCCCTATGTGGAATGCGCCCCAAATCCTCCTAACGGAGCAAAATCGGAAGCTGAGTTATGCAAACAAAAAGGGATTGAGGGCTATCCCACTTGGGAAATTCAGGGCAAGATGCTCTCTGGCGAACGTACGTTAGAAGAGTTAGCCAATGCTTCGGGCTATACAGGCGATCGCAATTAAAAAATAAACCATTCCATAAAAAATAGAGTGCTTTGCACTCTATTTTTTTTACATCAGTTTGGGTTAAGCTGGCAAATTTTAACAGCCCTTTCTCAAAACCCATTTCCAATTATCCCGAACTCACGTTATTTATAGCTGTCGCCAACTGTATCAGGACATAATACCAATTC
>NZ_LIRE01000400.1 GCF_001402795.1 Pseudanabaena sp. 'Roaring Creek' | reverse complement strand
ATAGCAACGCCATTTTGGGAATCTCAAAACCTTACTGGGTTTGGTGTTTAATTCACAAAAGTGTTGTCACACTTTCGTGAATTGGTATTAGCTCTGGGTCTTAATTGTGCTGAGATACTTACACCAAATTTCCATTTCATCTCTGTTGCCAGTTATATTGCCAGTTAGGTGCGGATAAAATCAAAACCGAAAAGAGAGATGCAGCGCTTTGTACCGCGCCTCTCTTTTCGGTTTTATGTCTTGATACACTGGGATAGCTATGGTTATAGCTATATTTAATAGTAATTCCCATTGCCCTTAATTTCTGAGCTTTAATAGCTAAATGTAATCCGATAAAATTTACCGACTATATCTAAACCTAAAAAATGAATATCCTTCCTTTATTAACTGTTCCGCAGGCGTGGCATGGAGATGCTCTTGCGATCGCAGTTTTTGCAAGCCCAAAAGCCAGTCACAATCGGCACGAGCAGTCAGAAAATTCTGTAAAAAAAGCGTTTGAACTATCTGAAGTATTAAAAAAATTAGATATTCAGGTTCTGGGCTGCACCTTAACAGATTTGATCGCCGAATCTGAATTTCTAGGGGAGAGTGGGGTTTCGGTTAGCGGTCGTGTGGGGATTGACTACGCTATTCGCAAGGTAATTTTGATTGGTATGGGCGATCCTGCTCAAGCTAATGCCGATGTTTGGCGTAAATCGGCGGCATTAGCTGTGAAATGGGCAAATAAAGAGAAGGTGAAAAAGCTCGCATTGTCCTTCCCTACCTACAATCAAGACGTTACGGTTACGGCTCAAGCGATCGCTGAGGGGATATTACTAGCGGCGCATCAAGACAAGCGATTTAAGTCTAAAAATACCAATCCCAGTTTTCTGGAGCAGGTGGAAATTTTGGAAACCGATCCCGATCTGGCAAGCCCTGCGATCGCGAAGGCGCAGCAAATTGTTGATGGGGTAATTTTGGCGAGGGAATTAGTATCGGCTCCTGCAAATATTGTCACTCCAATTACCTTGGCTGATACTGCGATCGCGATCGCGAAGGAGTCAGATTTTTTCACGGTCAAAATTTTGGAACAGGTCGACTGTGAAGCCTTGGGGATGGGAGCCTTTCTTGGCGTAGCTAGAGCTTCGGATATTCCTCCCAAGTTCATCCACCTCACTTACCTTCATGGCGAGCCCAAGCGCAAATTAGCGATCGTCGGCAAGGGATTGACCTTTGATTCGGGTGGTTTAAATATTAAAACTGGTGTGGGCAGCAGTATCGAACTGATGAAAACCGATATGGGTGGTTCGGCAGCAGCCCTCGGTGCAGCGAAAGCGATCGCCCATCTCCAACCTACAGACACCGAGGTGCATTTTATCGTCGCGTCCTGCGAAAATATGGTCAATGGTAGTGCCATGCGCCCAGGAGATATCCTCACCGCCTCTAATGGTAAAACCATTGAAGTGAATAATACCGATGCTGAAGGACGCTTAACCCTAGCCGATGCTCTCGTCTATGCCGATCGCCTTGGGGTCGATGCGATCGTCGATCTTGCTACGCTAACGGGGGCTTGTGTGGTGGCACTAGGCGAAGATATTGGGGGAATGTGGTCGATTGATGATAGCTGGGCAGAGGCGATCGCTAAAGCTGCTCGGGATGCTGGCGAGAAATTATGGCGGATGCCCCTCGAAGATCCCTATTTCGATCAATTAAAATCGGTCGTGGCTGATTTTAAAAACACTGGTTCGCGAGCGGGCGGAGCAATTACGGGGGCTTTGTTCCTGAAGCAATTTGTGGAAACAACTAAGGCATGGGCGCATCTTGATGTGGCAGGTCCAGTCTGGACTGAGCGCGAGTCGGGTTATAACAATGCTGGCGGCACGGGTTTTGCAGTGCGAACTTTAGTGAATTTAATCCTTAATTAACGTCAGTTCGGGTTAGGCTGGCAAATTTTAAAATCCCAAAAGTAAAAGCCTTGCGATGCAAGGCTTTTACTTTTGGGCTTTGAGAAAGGGTTTGCTACGCAAACCCTTTCTCAAAGCCTGTTTTAAGATGCTTCGCTTTCAAAAATTGTCTCCATTCTTTAAGCTCACAAGATGAGTGGCAGCGTGAAGCGCCGCTACTCATTTCTTACAGCGCTTCGCGCTCAAACCCAAACCAAGGGAATTTTTGAAAGCGTTGCAAAGCAACGCTTTCAAAAATTCCCTTGTGGTTCGTTTGATCGATAATTGCTGTAACTTGGATATAAACCCAAAAAGAGGGTTGCCGCGCTCCGCGCGGCAACCCTCTTTTTGGGTGATACAGTTGATAGCAGCTATAGGTTTGCTTGCGAACATTGATGCAATAGCGATAACTGATAATAATTTTCGGCATGGGCGATCGCATTTTGTTGTTCTGCCTCTGAAAGCTCGCGCATCACCTTTGCGGGCACACCTGCCACCACCACCCCCGCAGG
>NZ_LIRE01000399.1 GCF_001402795.1 Pseudanabaena sp. 'Roaring Creek' | reverse complement strand
TATAGATAATTCAAATAAAAACTACAGCTTCGACTTCGCTCAGCTAGCTTACACCGAGGGCTGAGCGAAGTCGAAGCCCGTCTACAAGTTATTTAAAACAACTATACTTATGGCTAGCTACTTAACTTGTTAGCAGCTATTGCGCACAAATCTCTTCTATCTGCATGGTTTTACAAGAATACGTCCCGTATAATCGATGCGGTGTAAATAAATATTACTGTCAAGATTACTGTCAAGTTCTGCAAAATACTCGTCCACAGCCTTCTTGGCTCCTTGCCAATGTCCATAGTCATCGATAATCAGAATTCCCTTTTCGGTCAATATGGGATAAAGATGCATGAGCTCGTGTTTAGTTGACTCGTACCAATCCGTATCAAGGCGTAAAAGGGAAAGCTGGGATGGCATGTTGCGCGGAATCGTGTCCTCGACCTTTCCCTTGAGTAAATGAATCTTTTGTTCTGGATAACCCGTAGATAAAATATTTGCTCGAACCTCATCTAAACTTGCGTAACACCAGATTCCGCTTCCCTGCGGAGCGCGATCGAGTTGCAAGTCGGCAGAAACTCCATCCAAACTTCTATCGTCGGCAGTCGGTGAAGACATGCCCTCAAATGTATCGAAAAGGTAGAGCGATCGACTGAGATCACCGAGAGCCATAAGGGTAAGCGCAACTGTCATCATGCTGCCTCCCCGCCAAACGCCACACTCAGCAATATCCCCCGCAAGTCCATTCTGAGACACATAGGTTACAGCATTAATTAATGTTGCCATGCGTTCTACACTGGTCATTGTAAAAGGCTTTGCCGCTAAAATTATCCTCTGCTGAGATTCGGATAAATCGGGTACGGAAGCGAGTTCCGAGGTTGTCTCCGAGACAGGTACATAAGGTACTAGGTCGTAACCAAACCGACGCAAAGTGCTTTTTAGTAGTTGTTTCATAAAATCAAAAACCTTGGGGGCGTTTAGATCTGCGAGGAGTTTCGACCCGTTTACGCTTGGGAGGAAACCACGATCGCCAGATCCATAGGAGAATATTTTCCATCCTTTCCGCTAGCTCGATCGCCGCTTTGCCCACCTGTTGCAAAGGTGACAAATGACGTTTTGGGGGGCTAGAGCGTCTCTTTGCAGAAACCTGCGATGAAGCTGGAGGCGGAATTTGGCGATTGGGAGCGGAGCGGCGATCTCGATGGGCGAGCGATTGCGTTGCCTCTGATGGCACTCTCGGCGATCGGCTCGAAATCGATCTAGCTGGTGGGGATTGGCTATAGGTTTGGCGAGCTAGTTGCGTTTCGAGTTCGGTATGCGTGGGCAGATGAAAGAAATCAACATCAGTTTCATAAATTTCGACGCGCCGCTTGGGAAAATTAGGCAGATCGATTTGTGTCTTAGAAAAGGCGATCGACGGCTCGATTGGCGGTGCGATCGCCTCTTCCATAGGGTTGATCGATGCTTCGGGGGCAGGAATAAACTCTGTTAATCCTTGCAACGTCCAGCATCGGTCTGCTTTTGCCCCCCCCAAGCGCAAACAGTTTCCCGCATGATCGAGAATCAATGCTTTCCGTCCTTCCTTAGGGCGCAGCCCCCGACCGAGCATTTGCAAATGGAGAGCAACGGATTTGGTGGGACGGCAGAGCTGAATAACTTCAATTTCTGGAACGTCAAAACCTTCAGTAAATAAATTAACATTACAAAGAACTTGAGTTTCACCAGCGCGGAAACGTTCGAGAATAGCTTGGCGATCTTTGGGAGCAGTTTCGCCATCGATATGTTCGGCTACAATACCTGCGGCGCAGTAACGTTCAGCGATCGCTTTGGAATGATCTAAGTTAATGGCAAATACGACACAGCGCTTTTGGCAAGCGTGGCGCAAATAAGCATCCACAGCGCAACCAGCAACATAGCGGCGATCGATCCGCTCAGCCAGATCGGCGGAATTAAAATCGCCTCCTGCAATGCGAATGCCTTCTTCTGTTGGCAAAAAACTTTCAGGAGCAAGAACTTCATAATCCGCGAGAAATCCTCGCCAGATCAATTCCGATACGGAAGGACCGATCACGAGAGCCTCGTAAAGGCGATCAAAACCTCGCCCATCTAGTCGCAAAGGGGTAGCTGTCACTCCCAAAATCAAAGCTTCAGGGAAACACCTCAAAATGGATAGATAGCTGGGTGCAAGGGATAGGTGGGCTTCGTCGATAATTACTAAAGCGATCGCCCCTAAATCTATTTCTTGTTTTTCGAGTCGTTTTACTAGCGTTTGTACAGAGGCGCATTGCACTGGATACTCTAGCTGCATCGGGCGATCGGCTTTGATGATACCTACAGGCGATCGCAGGATTTTTTCTAAGGTTTTTTTAGCCTGCCAGAGTAATTCCTCCCGATGTACTAATAGGAGAACACGCCGATCGCGATCGCAAAAATGTTTGGCAAGTTCGCTAAAGGTGCGGGTCTTTCCCGAACCCGTAGGCATGGCTAACAAGATAGAGCGCTTGCCCTGTTGCCAAGTTGCATAAATTTCATCGATGACCCGTTGCTGATAGTCTCGTAATTCGGACATCTCGCGCCTCAAAAAAATCCCTAGTATTATGCCAGAAGTTTTCCAAAACGCATTACAGATTTTTTATACCAATTCACGAAAGTGTTGTCACACTTTCGTGAATTAAAAACTTAACTTAGTAATGGTTTCTAAGAAATGGCTACGCCATTTCTTAGAAACCATTTAAGAATTACTTTCTGCGGTCAAAAGCTCTAAGAGATCCCCCTCAATCTCCCTTAAAAAGGGGGAAGAATTTAATCCTCCCCCCTTTTTAAGGGGGGCTGGGGGGATCTATCCAATTCTTAAATAGTTTCTTAGCTTGAGATTAGGATGGATTATCGGGAGTTTCCGTAGTTTTAGCACTGGATAGGACAGCTTCCTTTTGAGAGCGTTTTTTACGCTCAGCTTCTACCATATCGGCAATCATCTGACGGGCTTGCTCGATTTTGTCAAGATTCGAGCGATAAAGATCGACATCCTTAAGTAAGCGATCGCTTCCAAATTTCAGCGTCTCACCCACTAGTTTGATTAATTCTTCGCGCTTGGCACTATCGGCGATCGCTTCTGGATCGCTAATTTCTAGCAATGCATAAAGCCCTACGCCTAGCAAACGGCTATATTTAAAATTTTCTTTAGCAGAAATAATTTGTAGTTGCCCCGACAAAGGTTCAAGGATAATCCCCGAATCCAGATTGGTAAGTAGGGTTTTAATATCGTTAGGTGATCGCGTCGCTAAATCGCTGAGATTAGCTGCATCTTGACGAATGCGATCGGAATCAAATTGCAGTGCCGCGCACAATGCATGAAATACCGCAAAGCGATCGGTTTCAGGTTTATAGCCTGCTGTAAAGCGATCGAAAGTAGTTACAAAACCTAACGCAAAAATTGCATCGTAAACAAATGTTTGATTGACTTTCAGTAGATGAATTTCCACTAAAAGTTCGTCCACAACCCGTCGGTAGACCTGATTGACTGGTTTGGGGAAGGCTAAATAAAAGTCTTTTTTGGTGTCAGAAACAGTACGAACGGTATTCACAGTCAACAAAACCTAACGGCAAGATAGTTCAATTTATCATCGCACAGATAGCCGTGGCATCGGTCTATCCCTGTAGATAAATTTCTCGCCAGTCTTACAGCAGAATTAAAAACCAAAAACAGAGATTGTACCGTCCGCGTAGCGGACGGTACAATCTCTGTTTTTGGTTTACTTTTGCATAGCGCAGTACTTTATGATGATGAGAATTTTGAGCGATCGCGCTCGGCACTGTAAAATGTCGGACGATCTCCTGATTGAAAAATTGCTAGAGGTAAATCAGTCATGAATTTAGCACAGCTAATTTCCGAAACCGCCGCAAAATATGCTGACAAACCCGCAATTATTTTTGAGGGAAAAGTTTGGACTTACCAAGAATTCGACCATCAGGTGCAATGCTACATTACCAAACTCGATCGCTTTGGTATTAAAAAAAGCGATCGCGTCGCCATCCAATTACCCAAATGTATTGAGTTTTTATTTTTTCATTTTGCCATTCTCTCCATCGGAGCGATCTCTTTACCGCTAAATCCCGATTATCGTCCTGAGGAGGTGGTCTATTTTCTCACGGACTCAGGAAGTTCGCTATTAGTAACTTCTCAGCTCCTCTACAGCAGAGTTAAGCCATCGATTCCACATCTTTCCGAATTGCAAATTCTACTTCAGGATGAGGATTCATCGCCTTCAGAAGTCACTGCCAATGCTTCCATCAGATCGGCTGGCAAGGCGATCGCCGCAAAATATGCGACAGATCTCGATGATATAGCCATGATTTTATATACGTCTGGAACGACAGGACGTTCTAAAGGTGCAGCTATCTCACATCGCAATCTGATCGCGAATATGCAAGCTCTCCACAAAGCATGGGCATGGAGCGATCGCGATATCCTTCTTCATGTTTTGCCCCTATTCCACATTCATGGTTTAAATGTTGCGACCCTAGGCGGACTGTATGCAGGAGCAACCATTGTCATGCTGGAAAAGTTTGAGTCTCAAAGGGTCTGGGATACATTAGTGTCGGCAAACTGTACGATATTAATGGGGGTTCCGACCATCTATCAGCGTTTGATCGATACATGGGAAAAGCTCGCATCAAAACCCGACTTAACGAAAATGCGGCTGTTTATCTCTGGCTCTGCGCCCTTAAGCGATCGTCAATTCCATCAGTTTGAGAATCTCACGGGTTTCCGCATTCTCGAACGCTATGGCATGACTGAAACGGGGATGAATGCCTCCAACTTAATTGAAGCTGACTATCGCAAAGCCAAAAGCGTCGGCTTTCCATTAGAAGGAGTTGCCATCCGCATCGTCGATCGGGATGGAAAGGATGTCCAAATGTCTGAAGTGGGAGAAGTCTGGATCCGTGGCGACAATGTCTTTCAAGGCTATTGGGAAATGCCCGAAAAAACAGCAGAATCCTTTGTGGATAGGTGGTTTCGGACGGGCGATCTCGGCTTTCAAGATCCCGATGATAACGGTCGATTGTACTTAGTTGGTCGGGCTAAAGAACTAATCATTACGGGTGGATTTAATGTATATCCTAAGGAAATTGAAAATGCGATCGAATGCCATGAAGCAGTCAAAGAGTCCGCCGTATTAGGGCTAGAGGATAGGGATTTTGGGGAAAGGGTTGTAGCCGCGATCGCCCTTAAAGAAACGGCTGATATTACTCCTGAAGCATTAATCGAACATTGTAAAAGCCGTCTTGCAAACTATAAATGCCCCAAGCAAATATTTTTTATTGCGAAACTTCCCCGCAATGCGATGGGTAAAATCCAAAAAAATATTCTCGCCCAACAACTTCAAAACCTTTAGAAACCATTTAAGAATTGGATAGATCCCCCCAGCCCCCCTTAAAAAGGGGGAAGAATTTAATTCTTCCCCCTTTTTAAGGGGGATTGAGGGGGATCTCTTAGAGTTTTTGAACTTTGAAAACCCTTGCTGGGTTTGGATTTTAATTCACGAAAGTGTGACAACACTTTCGTGAATTGGTATAAGCGATCCTAAATTCTCTTTCCTATAGCAACATAAGGTTTGCCTAGAACATAAAACCCAAAAGATGAGTGGCGGCGCTTAGCGCCGCCACTCATCTTTTGGGTCGATCTTGCCAAGCAGTCCCAATCCCCTGTACTACACCACGTCCGATCAACCCGATACCACGACCAATCACATTGGTTAATAAGTACACAAATCCACTGCCAAGGAAGGCGATCGCCGATTTTAGTCTTGGCGCGATCGCATCTTGGATTTCCAGTACTAAGGTTACCGCTAGCTGCACACCTTCTAACTTTTGGAGTTCCTGATTGCGGGGTGCGTAGATACTTATCCTTTTGATACCGAGATCGCCAAAGGTTAAAAAGGTATGACGACTTTCAAAAATTAATTGTGGTTCGAGGACGTATTTTTCTAGGCGATATTTCCAAGATAGGTCGTTCCGAAATCTTTCTATTTCACGGGTTGCCAGCAAATTATATCGATAGAAGTTTTGCTTGATTTCTTCAGCATTGGCAAAATTATTTAAAAGCGGTTGAATTACAGCATTCGCAATTTGAATAATGACATTGTCTAAAATCAGTTCCAATCTCTGCATTGCTTCAGTCGAACCAAGCGATACATTCTTACTATCAACTACTAATTCTGTTTCAAATAATAAGTGGGCAAGAAAAGAATTAAACTGAGGAATCTTATTGAGAAATTCGGCTTGGATGATTGCATAATCCTTGAGTAAAGTGTCAACTACATTTACCTCATTACTTACCTCATTACCAATATCAGTAATACTTGTGACCGCGTAGTATTTGCCAAAAAAATTAATTACGGTTTCTTGCCATATCCCTCTTAAAATATCAGGAGTTTTAGACTCTAGCTGCGATGGGAGAATTTGAGCAAACCTCAATTCTGTAAGGCTTTGTTCGATTTGCCGCAGGGCAAGATATAAAAGTTCGCGCTTCTTATCATCTTTTAAAATGTCAATTTCTAGGGGTGTCTTACTCCAATTAGACAGATTAGATTGAATTTTTGTAACGGTTTTGTCCCATAAACTAGCTTGGATCGCGAGAATATTATGTTGATTCTTTAGCTCGGATCGCTCCTGCGTTCTATCAAATTTAGTGATTAGGCGATCGCCTATATCCACATCTGGGCTAGCCATTTCGGAAGAGAGATCGAGCGGAATTTGAGAAATCGCAGGAGTTGAGGTTTGTCCCCATAGCTGTCGCATTAGCCAACGCGCAACCTGTAGTTCGCGAACTTGTCCTGCCAAAACGATCTTGATTAGGCGATCGCCGATCATATTGCCGATCTGATCGCCGATATGATCGTTTACCCCAGACAAACTCAATCTAACCTCAGCTAGCAAGCGATCGATCTGTCCTACTCCCGATCGATAAAAGCTCCGTTTGACAATCTCCATCACAGTTTGCTCTGGCATATTGGGGACTGAGCGAACATTCTGACTGACTTCATTCTGGCTGACTTCATTTTGGTAGCGCTCCCCCAAATATTGACCACCACGGGCAACTTGACGGATCGACGCAACTAATTCTTCGGGCTTGTTTCCCTTTATGCCGTAGCCATCAATACCATAAAGAATGGCAATTTTTATGAGTTCCAAAGACGACTGAGAAATCAATACGAATAGGGGTAAATGGGGATATTGAGACTTTAGTTGTTGGCATAGATCTAACCCCACACGACCTATTGACACAGAATCTCGACTTTCTCCCCTTAAATTGAGATCGAGAATCACTAAATCAATCTCAGGGATTTCTCGCAAAATCCTTAAAGCATCCTCGGCTGTTTCCACATCTGCCGATACTTCTAAATCTGGAAACTCAAACAACCACGATCGCATTCCCATCCGAAAAATGCGATCGCCATCTACTAAAAGCAACCTATACAACTCGTCACTCATTAACTTACAAATTAAGTTCGGGCAGATTGGTGCAAGAACTTTTAAATCATACATATAGCTACCGCCAACTGTATCAAGACATATAGCTATAGCCAAATAAGTTAAGGCATAAAACCCAGAAGAGTGTTGCGGCGCGAAGCGGCGCAACACTCTTCTGGGTTTTGTTTTTGTCCTAACATAACTGGCTACTGCTATAAAACCTAAAATCATGTTGTCACGCGGAGCGCGACAACATGATTTTGGGTTTTAATTTTGTCCTAATAAGATTGGCGGTATCTATAAAACATCAAACGTACAAGCCTGTGCCGTCCACGCAGCAAAGGCTTGTACGTTTGATGTCTAAATTCCACCACCCTCAGAAAAGCCTTCGTATTCTTCAGGCTCAAAACGATCAACGCGATCGCAGGGCGTAAGATGTCTGGGGCGGACATTTTTCAAAAGTTCTGAATCGATGATGTAGTTATTTAAGGGATGTAAAGTATGGGCTTCGGCATGTTTTTCTAGTTGCTCGACGCGACCGATCAGCGATCGGATTACATCGCCTTCAGGATCGGGAACCTGAAAATGATCGAGGGCAGAAACCTTAACCCCATGACGATGGACAATGCGCCCTGGGATGCCAACAACGGTGCAATCGGGGGGAACACATTTCAACACCACGGAACCAGCCCCAATACGAGAATTACTACCGATTTCTATGTTACCTAAAACCTTTGCGCCCGCACCAACCACCACGTTATTGCCCAAAGTTGGGTGGCGTTTGCCCGATTGCTTGCCAGTACCGCCAAGGGTTACGCCCTGATAGATCAAGACATATTCACCAACAATCGCCGTTTCACCAATTACTACACCCATGCCGTGATCGATAAATGCGCCCTTACCAATCTTTGCGCCTGGATGAATTTCAATGCCCGTTAGGAATCTTGCCATCTGGGAGATCATCCGAGGGAGCACTGGCAACTTCATACCATGCAGCCAATGGGCAAAGCGGTACAACCAGATCGCATGAAGTCCAGGGTAGCATAGCAGTACTTCTAGCCAGTTACGCGCAGCAGGGTCGCGCTCAAAAATGATAGCGAAGTCGGCTCGCAGCGTTTTAATAATATTTTTCAATGGTTTTAAAACCCTTTTTATTTCTACTGCTGATTTTAAGATCCTAGCGGATATTTTGTATCAAATGAAACTACCCTTTGGAATGACTATTTAAAAAATAGGCAATTCACGCCTCTTCATAGGTTGTTAGCTAGCCCCGTGATTTGGCGACAGCATAAATTTTAGAAAATGGACAAAAATTGCTTTAGATCTTGCCAAGTAGTCTCTAAATCTTTGCCGAGAGCGTGGTCGTCATCTAGTAATTTTAAAGTAACTTGCGATCGCCTTTTGGCAAATTCTTCACTTAAAGACGCTGGTACAACCTGATCATGAATGCCGTGAAAAATCAGTATGGGTAGCGATCGCATTAACTTTTCTTCGGAATATTGCTGGGCATCGGCGAAAAATTTAAATTGTAAATTTACATCACGCTTCATCCCGTAATGATAAAACTCGCGGATACCCTCTTCTTCCCAGCGCTTAATATTTTCCGAGCCTAAAGCTTTAGCTATCCTCTGACTAAACCCAAAGGCTGGGGCAAATAATACTAACTGCTGTACCGACAGATTTTGAGCGGCTAGTTGTACTGCCAAAAATCCCCCAAGGCTAGAACCAATTACCGCGATCGGTTCGTCATCGCTGAGATAAGTCTGTAGGTGAGCCAACTGCTCCGTAAGTGTCACCGATGAAAAATCCGCGAGATTGAGATCGGGAACATGCAGAGTCAGTCCATGCTCGGCAAACTTTTGTTGCATATATTTTGCTTTCGTGGACTGAGGACTAGAGGCAAAACCATGTAAATAGAGATAATTCATCAATTTATGTCAGAAATTCTAAACCTCCACTAAATCTATAGCGTTTTGCAAATGAGCGCACGCTCTTACCTATTTAGCACGACCTTATTTTGAGGATAGAACTGTTTGAGGATCAAGCCCAAACGGTAAGACCACGCTCTCTCATCATGACCTCCTTCCCTATCCTCATACTTAAATAGATCTCTACCAAGTACGTACCCATAGTCTTTCTCTAGAATTTCTAACATCCTGCGAGCCCATCTAGTTGCTTGCTGCTCGATGACAAAATTATGGAAACCACCCGAACGTTTAGTTCCCCAATCAATCCATAAACGGGGGCGATATTGATTGTCTTTACGAAGATATTTCCCAACAGCCAGCATCAATGGAGAACTTGGCAAGTTAAAAACACCACCCGCCCAAAATGATGGAGAGAGCGCACCGATATTACCAAAGCGATCGGAGTAAATCGCGCCTGTATAAAAAGCTGCCAATCCACCATGAGAGGAACCGAGAATAGTCGTAGAACTGCGATCGCTGATAGTTTTGTAATTAAGGTCAATAAACGATTTTAGCCGTACCATGTAATTAGCATATTCTGGTAGCCCACCACCTTCCTTTTTAAAGGGAGTAGAAAACTCTTCTACATGTAGATATTCGTAGGAGCGATTAAGAGGATGAACTGCCACGACAATTACAGGCTCTATTTCTTGCTTGCTGTATAAACTTCTCATTACATTTGGGACATCCCATGAGTAAGGACTCAATCCCCCTGCCCAGAAAGCAGTATTGCCATCATTCATATACAGTACCGAGTAATCGCGATTATCCCCATAGGTACGCGGTAAAAAGACATGGACTTTACGGGGGCGATCGTTTTTAGGATCTAACTGTAAAGCATCGTAAGTATGAAAATACCCACTCTCATCACCTTCATCATGATAGTAAGCTTTCTGTCCACCTAGATTAAATGCATGAGCCATAGGTACCTATACATCAAGAAGATGAGCTAAATAAATATGAAAAGAGAAACTCCCTCTAAATGCCAAGAATACTGATGCCCCAGAAATTAAACCTAGAGTATAGCAGAAATTCTATTTCTGCAATAATGACTTACAATTCCCATTCTTCTTAGGATTAATTCACTAATTCTCCTTGGATTTTAGATAATGCTAAAGAAGCAATGCGGTGTTTAGTGATTCTTTTGTAAGCGGGACTGTCGTAATATATATAGCTGTCGCAAGTCTTGTGAGGACAAAATTAAAACCCAAAATAGTGTTGCCGCGCGGAGCGCGGCAACACTATTTTGGGTTTTAGATCCTAGCTATCTCTTACTGGGTTTTATGTCCTAATCCACTACAGCAATTATCGATTAAACGAACCAAAAGGAAATTCCTGAAAGTGTTGCGAAGCAACGCTTT
>NZ_LIRE01000398.1 GCF_001402795.1 Pseudanabaena sp. 'Roaring Creek' | reverse complement strand
GACTAAGTTTATAGACTAAGTTTAGTGTGTTTAGATAATCTTGTAAATATAAAATCGTTCGATATTACGCGCGATCGCTTCAGATGATTGCGATTTGGTATTCGTGAAGAGATTGGAGAGGGTGATTTAGAGTGCGATCTCCATTACCTACCACTGTAAATATTTACACCTGTTGCAGAAATGATAAGTTTAATTTTCCACTAGAACCGCGATCGCCTATCAATAAAACCAATACCGAAAATACCCTACTGCGTTAGGATTTGCCGTACCTTAGGCGATCATTAGATTGGCAACCTCAAAATTCACAAACAGTTTCGGGTTTGACTGGACAGACCTTGTTAGTGATTGGGTTGCTGGTCAAAGTAAGAAAATTTAATTTTTTTAAACTAACCAAAGGATTAATATCAGATATGAGATTTTGATCGAGCCAAAGTACAGCCAAATTCTTTAAACTGGATATTGAATTAATATTTTTAATTTGGTTATTGTCGAGGGTTAGAAATGTCAACTTATTTAAACCTGACAATGGCTCAATATCGACGATCTGATTGTTTGAAAGCCAAATAATTGTTAAATTATACAGCCTCATTAAAGGTTTTAGATCGCTAATTGTATTATTTGATAGATCGATATCTGACAATTTGGTTAAACCTGATAGTGGCTGGATATTAAAAATTTGGTTCTTAAAAAGATTTAGTTTGGTCAATTTGTCTAAGCTTGATAGCGATTGAATATTCACAATCTCATTGCTATCAATTGTTAGATCTTCTAAATTAGTTAGCCCAGATAGAGGATTAACATCACTTATTTTATTGCCCCCAAGAGTTAAGACAGTTAAATTCTTCAATTTTGATATGGGCTTCAAGTCAGAGATCTTATTTTGAGAAAGGAGCAGATGATTTAAATTTCTTAAACTTGCTATGGGGCTTAGATCTTCGATCTGATTGGCAGCGAGGTTTAGATGCTTCAATCTTGTTAACTTTGCTAGTTCGGTAATATCGACAATCCCATTGGCGGAAAGATTAAGCGAAATTAAATTAGTCAAACTTCCGATAGGTGCAATATCTTTTATATTGGGACTGCCTGTAGAAGTGATTTTGAATTTCGATAAGCTGTTTAGTTTAGAGTTGGCTTGCTTGCAATCTTGTGTACCAGCTTCATTTAGCAATACCTCAACTGTATGCCTAGTTTCAGTAGGGAGCGTATCTTTTTTCAGACACCACTGCTCAAAGCTTTGAGGATTATTCGGGATTGCCTTTGCTGGTGGAGCATGAAGCGTTAATGATGCTGTAGCGATTGAGAAGACACTGAATGCTAAAATATTTTTCATACAGATTCCTGTTTCCATAACTTTAACGCGAGTCTCCAAATCTTTATGCGATCGCTGTCTTAACAATACCCCCAGTGCTTACAACTAAGAAGCACCTCAGACATTATCTAAAGTGCTTCTAATATATTTGAGCATGACTTATATTAATATATTAAGCTTCAGTGCGAAGTGTGATTAAAGATTGGGCTGAAAGTATCCATCGCAAGTTTTGAAGCGATCGTAGACTAGATTTATCTCTTTAGCTTTACAGATAGCCATATCGGAAAGTGCCAATAAAGAGCAATTTTTAAAACCGAATGGTGTTAGATATTCTGTTTTTTTTCTGTGGAAATACTCTATTTTCACGAAAAATCTTTACGGTGAGTAACACAACAATAAATTTTAAAATCATTTCTTTTTTGCCATCTTTACGATTAGTAGGATCTTGGGCTAGATAGATAAAATTAAAACTTCTACAATTGCGGCAACCACAACTGCCGTCAGAGATAAAGTGAAAAAGCGACCATTTAAGAGACCTGAACCTAGTAAGTCAGCATTACGTCCAAACGCAAAAAAGAGAGACCAAGCTTTAGTTTGGCTAATATTTTCAAAGTTGTTGAAGTTAGGAGAAAAAATAGGTGACATAGCGATTGCCTTTCTAAATTCTGTTGAATGTAATAAAACTTAACATTGCGCCATTTGTTTCGCAATCCTTTTTCACGATTAACTTTATATTTATGTCATTTGAAATAAGTCTTTGTGATTAGTAAACCCATGCTCAGAGTAAAGATGATTCTTATCCCTAACAAATGCCCAAAATACCCCTTTGCGATCGTTGCATCAACAAAGCAAATAGCAATTACCTAGTCCGTGCCATGCATCCCGAATGCGTTGATGGCGATACTTGCCCTGATCTTGCCCTGATCTAAAGTTGCCAGTGACCTATGCAACTAATCATTTCCCCAGATTAACGCGATCGCAGCAGTTGCAGATTTTCATGAGGCATCCTATGTTTACAGGCTTGTATCTGCAATGTCGCTATGAGTATGCAGAGAATAGCGATCGCCTTAATTGGAATTGTCCGATATGTAAATGGGAAGCTTAATCTTCAGAATTACTTTCGTTTGAATGGTTTGAATCTGCGAAATGAGAACTTACATAATCGCGTAGATGGGGACGAAGCACATTTACCGATACCACTCCAAAGATCCCACCGCCAATACCACCACCGATCGCCGCTCCAATTATTCCAAAGTATTTTGAACCTAAAGCAGCAAGTATCCCCAACAAGGATAGACTAGCCCACACTTGCCAATGTTTATAGGCATATTTTTTATAGCAAAACTGCCACGCTTGCTTTGATTGTTCTGGCTTGAGGTTAGCTAGTTCGGGAACTTGTTCGGTCGACCAGTATATTTGCATGATTTTTCTGGGATTGCCTTCATATATGAATGTACCAGAATAGAGGGCAGGATAGCCATCTCGATCGCATTTACGGCAAAATTTCCCCTAGAATCATGAGGCGATCGCTCTTTGGTAAACTTAAATTTTCTGCCAAACAATTTTATGCAAACAATTCGCTGGATTCGGGTAGTTTTATCAACGGTTTTTATCTTATTAGGATTAGTTTTCGGAACCTATTTCCATATTAAAGAGCATCCATCCGCGATCGCTGTTTTCGATGGCTGTGATGTGTTTTTTGCGCCCGATGGTAGCAGTGAAAATATTCCTTTTGGCGATCCTCGTTGTTCTAAGTAGGCGATCATCAACGTAAAAAATTAAAATTGTTTGTTCTAGCGGAAAGTTGAATTCGTTCTAGTGGAAAATTGAGTGATCGCTTCGGGTGTAAATATTTACAGTACAGGCATTTCAAACAGGTAAGCCAGTTTTTCGTTAAAGCATCTCATTTATATGCGATCTCCATTACATACCACTGTAAATATTTACACTCGTTAAGCTTGGAAAAATTGATTCTAATTTTCCACTAGAACGGAGATCGTCTATCAATAAAAACAACGCCGAAAATATCCCACTGCGATCGCCGTCTCAACTATGTCCATTGCAATGATTTAGTCTGTGAGATCAGTCCAGAAGGCATTGATGGTGAAGTCTGTCCCGATCTCAGGTTGCCAGTAACCGATGAGACTGCCCATGTAACAAGTCTGACGCGATCGCAGCAGTTGCAGATTTTCATGACGCATCCTAGTATTTACGGGCTTATTTCCGCAATACCGCTATGAGTATGCAGAGAATAGCGATCGCCTTAATTGGAATTGCCCGATATGCGGATGGCAGAGCGACTAATTCTTAAAAAACTGACGGCGCATTTTCCGATACTCTACCTGTAAAGCATCTGATTGAACGTGCAATTCTTCATTAAGGTCATAGGGGACAATCTTGGGATGTTGAGATTCTACAATCGTTTTATCTTGATTGAAAACCTTTAAGACCCGTTTACGCGCATCTGCATCTGCCCAGTTACCTGTAAAAAAGCTGCGTAGATTAATCCATTTACTTACCGTTGTCTGGTCATCAATCGGAACATGAGCACTGTAAATAAGTAATCTACCAAATACTAAATTTACTTCTAGCACAGTAATATTGGGTAAAAAGAAAGCTGTCCGAGTTTTGATTACTGAAGGTTGCTTTGATGCCAAAAAGCTCCAAATGCCTTTGGGTGGTGACGCATTGACCATTACGGTTGCGCCCGCACCAGTTGGGTAATTTTCCACTGTAAATTCAGCAATCTGTGGACGATCTTTGTCGCCAAATGAGCCAGCATGAACGAAAGGTGCGTGAGCAAAATCTAAGGCATTTTCCATAACACGGCTGTAGTGGGTATGCCAGAGAAAATCCCCATGAAGAGATTTGAGCTTTACATCATCCAAGTTAGGTAATTCTGGAATTGGGCTACGCTCTGTTTCAAGCACATCACCCATAAATAGCCATACCCATCCATACTTTTCTTTTGCTTCATAAACCTTGACCTTAGCTCTATGGGGAATAGGTGTATTAGGTAGATTTGCAGGAATATTTATGCAGGTTCCATCCGCTTGATATTCCCAACCATGATAGGGACAGACGATACATTCACCTTTGATCTGTCCACCAGATAAAGCCGCACCACGATGAGCGCATAGATCTTGCATCGCTACGATCTTCTGAGTATCCGTGCGATAGATCGCTAAATCTTGATTCAGCACTTTAATACGCTTAGGCGTAGATGTAATTACATCTGAGAATTCAACTGCATACCAGAAATTTTTCAGCATAGATTAATTTTAGCTACTTTAGTCTATCAATGAATAAGATTTAACTACTTTTTCTAACCTCGTTCCATGACGATCTCCTTTAAGAATTTTCGGCATCTCGAATATTTCACTGGTTTTACCATTGTCATCAAGTGAATAGCGATCGCCTATATTTGCAGTTTCCACGCTTAAGAATTAGCGATCGCAAAAAATGTCCCATCCCCAACGCGAATCACAATCCAATTTTTCCTTATCAAACGACAGCGACATTGGCGAGTGGCGACAGCGCTCAACTCTGTCATTTTTACCGATCGCAAGCTGTCGCGACAACTAGCGATCAATCGTCAAATCTATAGATGGATAAGCGTCTAGCTATCTCATTAATAGCTGTCATCAGGTAAACGACAGCATATTTAACCCCAGAGTCGAT
>NZ_LIRE01000397.1 GCF_001402795.1 Pseudanabaena sp. 'Roaring Creek' | reverse complement strand
GCGTAGAAATTTGGCGATCGCCATTTTTGTTCCTGGATGCAAAATTGCGATCGCTTTTTTGTTTGATAAAAGGAGTAAGTTTTTCTGCTTTAGCCTACATCCTGTCGCTCATTCGCCGCGAGGCTAAGATCATATGGATGCTCGAACAATGGCGAGCTAATCCTTATCTGTTAACGCGAACAATGCTGCACAGTACCCGCTCGCCAAACTCGCAGTCTGTCTATCGGATTTTTCTAGATACTATCCGTTAAGGATTACCCGCATCTAGAAAAATCCGTATGATCTCTGCGTACATCCTGTCGCTCAGAGCCGCGAGGCTGCATCATAATTTGCATTCGTCACTCGCTTCGCGTACCCGTGACGAAAGAAAATTATGATGTCTATTATTGTTTTTAAGTCTTGCTTTAATCTGGGCGATCGCCTCGGTCTGCCAACCCCACCCACCCACCAATCCTATTCTTCTTCCCAATCTTCTGGTACTACCGTAATCTGAGATATAAAAAGCGTGACATACATAAGTAGCTCTACCCGCTTTAATTTCTCTAGGTAGTCGGTTACGTATGCTAGATGCACTAGATATTCTGGTACGTCATAATATTTTGATAGCGATCTGAGCTGGGAGTTTATTGATCGTCTCGCTGTTTCCAATGTGACCTTTGGCTCAACCTCGACCACTGTCTCTAATTCTGGAAATATCGCTAGCTGACAGTATTTCATTTGTTTTCATTCTGCATCTTTACGATCTATGGGTTGGGGGGCGAAAGTGGATCTAATTTTTTTTGAATTTCATGCTTACCAAAATCATCTGGTAACTCATCAAGAGTTATGCCTAGAGCCCTACACAAGTCTTTAGTTTGTCTTGGTGAGAGTCTTGGCTGCGAAAGCCCATTTTCCCACTTATGAATAGTAGTTTTAGAAACACCAAGAATTTTGCCTAGCTCTGACTGAGAAATATTTCTATAACGTCTTAACATAGCCAACTCCGAATCTAGATCATCATTCATATTGTATAACTGAAATTATAAATTGACTAACTCTAGTTGACATATGTATAACTAGAGTTATACTGATTGACATAACTAAAAGCAGCACCCAACAAATTTCGTTAAGTGCTGCCCCCGTTAGTATTAAGCCAATTGTCGCACATACCCCAAGCCGCTAGAGACTCCCTACACCGTAGGTAGTGGCTTAGTTTTGCAATGTTGGTTTTTAAACCAAATCTATGAGGTTGATATGAAACCTATTAGCTATTACTACAGCTCCAAACTGAATCCTATGCCCGAAGATGTTGAGACTTGGCTTGAAAGTCTTCCTGTTATGAGGAAAATCCAAGTCGCCGCCAGCATCATGAAACAAATTGATTTTGCCTTTGCCGAGACCAAAGAACCATCTAAGGAGAATCAACCATGAATGAATCCCCTAAAATCGGTGAATTTTACAATCATCCAATTCTAGGAAGATGGGACTTACCCGAAGATGTTGAGACTTGGCTTGAAAGTCTACCAGACAAACAAAAATGGTGGCTTGCACAATGTCTACTTATAAACAATAAATGTTCAACAGTAGAGAAAGTTGAGTTTCTAATGAGACCAAGCAAGAAGGATCAGGATAACTACATACCCGAACCAAAAAACCATGAGTGAATTTCTAATTAACCATCGGTCTAGAGCTTTACTAGATCTTGTCGATGCTTTCAACCTAACCGAATCCGAATTACAAGATCTCTGGGATGGTCTCTATAACCGTATCTACGAAATGGCTGAGATTAATAAGGAATCGGAACCAGCTAAACCAGTTGGTTTTGATGACCCGATGATGTCTGTCTGTAATAGATGCAACGGTGAAGGCTACATAGAAATGTTGGATGAAGAATTCGATGTTGAATGTCCTGAATGCAAGGGAACTGGTGAATCTATAACAAATGTGGATCTGAGTGGTTTACTCAATGATTTAGTTGAAGACATCGTTCCTCTGTTATGACTAGTCAGCACCTGTCCAGTTATTAACTGGGCAGTATGCTGATGTGTCCAAAGCATCAGCAGGTAATTGAGGGTCTAAAGATAGAAACAAGCTTTAACGCTTAAATAAATTCAAAGACCCCGTTAACCTTATTTCGGTTTAGATTGAGTGAATCAGACCCCGATGTAGTGAGGGTCTAAAGGTGATTCTTAAACCTGCCCGCAAGGGATTGGAACTGTATAACCTACCTACAATGGAATATCTTTATGCGTATTCTTGGGATTGATATCTGCAAGGGTAGCGTTATCGCTTGCCTATTAACAGAACGTCCAAATGAACCTCGACAATTTTTATTTAAGACTGAGTTCTTTAACTGCAAAGCTGATGTTGTGGGCTTAAAAACTTTATTGGATTTAAAGCCAGATATTGCAGTCATGGAACCCACTGGAGTTAATTACTCCAAACTTTGGGGTACTCATCTAGCCCGATCTGGTTGCCGTGTGATGTTGGTTAGTCACAATAAGTTAGCTCGTCATCGGGAGCATTTAGATATGCCCGATAAATCCGATGAGTCAGATGCTTTTGCTCTTGCTTGCTATTGGTGGGATTATCACGATCAACCCCGTAGATTTCTACAAGACCGTGACCAAGTATCGGCAAAAATTAGAGAAAAGGTGCTGAGATTAGGTCATCTTGCCAGATGTCAAAGCCCGATCATTAATCGGATTCGTCAAGATCTTGCTTGGCAGTTTCCCGAAGTTGCGATGAGTCAAGGTGTAGTAATGTGGGAATGGCTAGCACTTGAGCGGGAAAGTAAAAAGTACGACAGACTCTTAGCCAACTCTGTTGGGCTTGGCATTGAATTAGCTACCCACCGTCATGCAAAAAGACTAATCGATATCTGGGGTGAGGAAAAAGAGATTGAAGCCGAGCTTGAAGAATTAATGACTGATTCTAGGTTTATTAGTTATCGTCAGGTATTTAATAAATGGGGATTTGGTCGCAGGGTTCAAGCTATTCTTCTAAGCCAAATCTTTCCCATCGAAAGCTTCCTAGATGACGACAACAATCCTATTATTCAGTGGGGCAAGTCCCGAAAGAATAAAAATAAACGTACCAAGAGACATATAAGCCTGAGACGTTTTACTAAAGCTCTTGGCTGTGCGCCAACAGAAAAAAGCTCTGGTGATAAGGAGAGTAAGCGTATTGTTGGCGGATCTGATATTTGTCGTGTTGCCCTTTGGCAGTGGCTGTTTACACGAATTGAGGTATTCAGAAATAGACCCAAAAATGATGTTGGAAACACTATAGGCAAAATTGTAGACGATATGAAAGAGGGAGGTAGACCCGTTAAACTTATTAGAATGACTGCCGTTGCCAAGGCTACTAAGCTCTTATTCAAAGACTTAGTAGATATGGTCAAATAAAAAATAGCGATCGTTTTTAGGCGATCGCTTTAAAAATTCAGTCAAAAGTTCTAGAGTGAACTCAGAGCCGAGGATATAGTCGTACCGCGCATTTTAGTAATCGTAATCGTACCCAAATCGAGCGAAGACTGGATCGTTCACACTGAAGAGGAGCTATGTTTGCGGCATTGTGGCTATTGGACATCATTGCGAGGCAAACCAGATCGCAACAGCCAAAAAAACATTACAATACAAGTTCCCAGACAAAATCAGTTTACCGTCCGAGCTTTACAAGAAATCATTCAGAGACTGACGCAGGGAGGATTACCGTGATTGTAAAAGTTGCGATCGCTAATACCTTAGATAATATTAGTCCTGAAATTCTCAGCCATTACCTGAGAGCTAGGGGATGGAAAGAAGTAGGCGATTTCTTGGGAAATGCTTCGATATGGCATCAAGGAGACGATCTTGAAGTCATACTGCCCAAGAGCCCTCAGTTAAGAGATTACAAAAACAGAATTCGCGAGATCATTGATGTTTTGGAAATTAGCGAACATCGCGATCGCCAACAAATTGTTAACGATCTGCTTCTCAAACCCACCGATCTGATTAAAATTCGGATCGATAGTCCTGACATTATTGGCGGCACGATCCCGATCGATGAAGCGGTGAGATTGTTTGAAGCCACTTCTAAAATAATGAAATTTGCAGCTTCGGCAACCTTAGAACAGCGTTCTATCTTTAGAGGTGGCATGTTCGCACAGGTGCGCGAATATTTGCAGGAGCTACGTGTGGGCGAGACCGAGCAAGGTAGCTATATTATTAACGTTCTATCGCCAATTATGCACGATCATGAAGACTTTGGACGTAAAGTCAACATTTCATTGAATACGGCGATCGCGGCAATTCGAGCAAAATCTCAAGAAGTCTTGGCAGGCAGTAATATTGAAATTTTCGAGCAAGCCGTATCCGATGGGGTTAGCGCGAATCTTTGCGATGCACTTTTAGAAGTTGGCAGTCATACCGATTTACAAGATCTGGGCTTCCGTTGGCAATGGTCACCGATATGGAATGCTCCCTCCAGCATTCACAAGCAATTGGCCTTGCCCAAAGAAACTTTTCCTGTTCTTGAGGAAGCTAGCAAATTACTCAAGCAAAATAATATCCTGCGTAAGCCTGTAAACAAAACGCGATCGCCCTCGCCTTATCGGGATCTGCTGACTCTAATTGAAGGAGAGGTGATTGGGTTACATCGCCGCGATCGCGCAGCTGATGCAAATGTAACTATATTAACTAATATCAATGGCAGTAAAAGAGAAGTGATGCTAAAGCTCAACGAAGCCTATTATCGGAATGCCGTTCGCGCCCATTTAGACAATCATAAAATTGCCTTCTACGGGCAAATTATTGACAATGGAAGCGATATTTCCATCCAATCTATCCAAGATTTTCGCGTAGTTCTATGAGTTATGCACGATCTTGGTACTAAATTATTATGTGTGGCGCGAAGCGCCGAACATAATTTAGCATTAGCCAGTTAGGTTAGGACAAAAAC
>NZ_LIRE01000396.1 GCF_001402795.1 Pseudanabaena sp. 'Roaring Creek' | reverse complement strand
TGGCTAGGAAGTAGTACTCATTGATTGAATTTTCATATCAAAAAATTGACTATGATTATGTCTGTCGATAAGATTAAAAAAACTTATTGAATAAATCAAACTATAAACGAAAACTCATCATTTTTATGGGGCATCAAAACGACTTAAACCCTTTTGTTGACTAGGTTTTAGCTGTTTGTGGATACTTGAAACCGACCGATAACTATCACCTATAACTAATGGCAGAAATAAAAAGCTAGTTGTTCGCTGGGATGCCAAGAGCGATATGATGCGTCTTAATGCCCTTGTGGGTGATTGAAATAAATGTCAGTTGGTTAGTACCCTCTTTTTGGAGCTAATTCAACACAGCATTTATTATTGTCTGCAATCTTTAAGAGGTTTATTACACAACATGGCTGATACATACAAAGTAAGACTAATTAACGAAGCCGACGGTCTTGATAAGACTATCGAGGTTCCTGCTGATGAGTACATTCTTGACGTTGCTGAAGCTCAAGGTATCGATTTGCCTTACTCCTGTCGCGCTGGTGCTTGCTCTTCCTGTGCTGGCAAGATCCTTAAGGGTGAAATTGACCAAGGCGATCAGTCCTTCTTGGATGACGAGCAAATCGAAGCTGGTTATGCTCTCCTTTGCGTAACCTACGCTCAGTCTGATTGTGAAATCTTGACCCATCAAGAAGAAGCTCTCTACTAATCGCTTCTTTTCTTAAATATTTTAAAAGCTCCGATCTCTGAACATAATTAGTTTGGCGATCGGAGTTTTTTGCTATATATATCTACAGTCACTTGAATGAGGACAAATCAAACCCCAAGAATTGAGTGGCGGCGCTTCGCGCCGCCACTCAATTCTTGGGGTTTATGTCCTAATACAGGCGACAGCTATAGCTTGTCAAAACCCATAAGACCAATGGTGACGCTTTGCGTCACCATTGGTCTTATGGGTTTTGATCCTGACAAGACTGGCGGCAGCTATATATACTCACTAAATGCAAAGCACTATCCTATAAATTGGGATAAGGTTGTGATTTGGTGTTACATTTTTCAGAGTCTAAACTGTAAGGGGCAGCACCAATTTTGTCTGGTAACGAAGAAGATATCGTCACTGAAACTCAACCACTGCAATCAACTAAGCGATCGCTCCTCAATATCGCCACGATTGTAGCAGTTGCTACGTTATTGAGCAAAATATTTGGATTACTGCGTCAAGTAGCGATCGCCGCAGCCTTTGGCAATGGAACCGCCTATGGTGCATATAACTTTGCCTATGTGATTCCAGGGTTCTTGTTGATCCTCTTGGGGGGGATTAATGGTCCTTTCCATAGCGCAATCGTCAGTGTTTTAGCAAAACGCGATCGGCGTGAAGTTGCCACCATCATCGACAGCATCACCACGATCGTTACAGGAATTTTATTGTTGGTGAGCATCGCCCTCATCATTTTTGCAGAACCATTGATGCACCTAGTTGCCCCCGGACTATTTATACCCGAAGCCAATTTACTTGCTAAAGGAATTACGCCTGAAACCATTCAACATCTTAAGATCACCAAAGATATTGCCATTCAGCAGTTTCAGATCATGGCTCCCATGGCAGTCCTCGCGGGACTGGTGGGGATCGGCTTTGGAGCCTTAAATGCTGCTGACGCTTACTGGTTACCCTCCGTCAGTCCCATCTTTTCTAGCTTGACCGTATTGATTGGCATCGGGGGGTTGTTTTGGAGTTTGGGCAGCAAGATCCTCTTGCCAGAAAATGCCATGCTGGGCGGGGCAGTCCTAGCTTGGTCAACCCTTGCTGGAGCAATTTTGCAATGGTTAGTGCAATTGCCCGTACAGCTTAAATCTGGTATGGGTGGCTTCAAACTGCGATTTGACTTCCAGAGACCTGAAGTTAAAGAAGTAATGAAAATCATGCTTCCTGCCACCTTTTCATCGGGAATGCTGCAAATTAATGTGTGGACGGATTTATTTTTTGCTTCATTCATTCCTAACGCAGCGGCGGCAGTGTCCGCCATGGGCTATGCAGGTTTGCTCGTCCAAACGCCCTTAGGAATTTTGTCGAATGTGATCCTCGTACCTCTGTTTCCTGTGTTGTCGAAGCTCACCGATCCCGAAAACTGGGATGAACTTAAACAGCGGATTCGTCAAGGATTAATGCTTACGGCATTAACCATGTTGCCCCTTAGTGCCTTGATGGTAGCCTTGGCTTTCCCTATTTCACAGGTAGTATACGAGCGCTATGCTTTTACCACCGAAGATGCAGAGTTAACGGGGGCGGTCTTAATGGCTTATTCCGTTGGGATGTTTGTTTATTTAGGGCGTGATGTCTTGGTGCGGGTCTTTTATGCGCTTGGTGATGGGGATACCCCTTTTAAGATCAGCATCGCCAATATTTTTTTAAATGGACTATTTGATTACTTCCTAGTTCAAAAATTTGGTGCGCCTGGGATCGTGCTGGCGACGGTTTCGGTGAATGTGCTGTCGATGCTCACCATGATGTATTGTCTGGATCGCCGCCTGAATGGAATGCCCTTAAAAAGTTGGAGCATTACGATCTTGGGGCTAACGATCGCCAGTGCGATCGCAGGGGGAGTGAGCTGGGGAGTCTATCATTTGCTCAGTCAGGGATTTGCTGGCATGAATGTCATAGCAAAGTTTAGCGCTGAATTAGGAGGACTCGCGATCGCTAGTGTAATTGGATTAACGATCTTTGGCGCGATCGCTATGCAAATGAAAATTCCTGAGATTGCATTGCTGAGTGCACAGATCAAGCGGCGGTTTTTTCGATGATTTTTCTGATAATTTTTTCGGTAATTTTGCCTAAAGAAAAAAGTCTATCCTCATCACATCTCGACTCTTTGGGGTGATTGGGGGATTAGGAACTAATACTTTGTACCGCATGAATTGCCATCGCATCAGATATATAGCAAACTCCACCAAACTTCTTGGTAACTGGCTTGAGTTTTTCAACCAGCGACTTGGTCTTTTCTTCTAAAAAGAAAGCAATTACATAATCATTTTCCAACATACTCATATCAAGATCGCCAGAATTAGTACCCCGTACTCCCTTACCAATGACATTGCGGATTACTGTGTAGTTCAAAACCCCGACACTTTCTAAAACCTTGATAATTTTGTGAGATTCGACTGAATCCGATACGATTTCGATTCTTTTTACCGCTTGCATGATTTTTATCTCTAATAACTAATAATCTAATAAATTGATGTTAAAAATTTCCCTAAATCAAACCCTAGGCAGCGTCTTCCGCCGCCTGATTTCGCCTAAGCTGTTGCCCAAAACAAATTAATTACGTACATATACAAGGGAATGCCGACAATAATATTGAAGGGGAAAGTCACCGCCAAAGCAGTCGAGACATAGAGGCTAGGATTTGCTTCGGGCACTGTCAACCGCATCGCCGCAGGTACGGCAATATACGAAGCACTCGCACATAACACGGCAAATAACAAGGCATCTCCCTGAGACATGGAAATTAATTTGGCGATCGCAATACCTACGCCCGAATTGAGGATCGGCATTAAAATCGCAAATGCAATTAGGAAAACACCTGTTTTTTGTAAATCCTTAATTCGCTTGGCAGCAACTAAGCCCATATCCATCAAAAAGAACGTCAGTACGCCATAAAACATGTCTTGGGTAAAGGGAGATAGTACGTGCCAGCCTCTTTCTCCAGTTAGGCAACCAATAATCAGACTTCCAACAAGCAAAAATACCGAGCTATTGAGAAAAGCTTCCCGCAATACCTCTTCCCAAGCAAATTCGCGATTTTCACCTTTTTCCGCTTTTTCGGCAGCCGTAAAAAGGCTGACGAGGATTAGTCCCACAATAATGGCAGGAGACTCCATCAGGGCAAGGGCTGCCACCATGTAACCGTCAAAAGCGATCCCCAATTGGCTCAAAAATGAACTTGCCGTGATAAAGGTAACCGCACTGATCGAGCCATAGGTTGCGGCGATCGCGGCTGCATTGTAAGAGTCCAGCTTGATTTTGAGGATAAAAAATGAATAGACAGGAACGACACAAGCCATCAGGATCGCTGCTGCCATCGTCAAAATCACTTCTTGACTGATGCCACTTTTGACTAGTTCGACCCCCCCCTTAAATCCGATCGCTAACAACAAATACAGCGAGAATAATTTGGGAATAGGTGGTGGTATTTCCAAATCCGACTTGATCAGTACCGCGATCATACCCAGAAAAAAGAACAGGATCGGCGGGTTAAGAACGTTAGAAACGATTAGGTCTAAATCCATTTGGACAGATCCATTAAAAATAAAATGATTTGTTAAAGCAATGCTTACATGATGACAGTCTACCGAATTGTATAGCGATCGACGGTTATGTCTTGTTATATATTTAGGTTTCTCTATGCTTAGCCATCGTATTCCAATGGCTGAGCGAAGTCGAAGCCCTATTTTTTCTTAATTAAGTAGCTAAACCAGAAGAGCATACCGCCCGCTGCGCGGGCGGTATGCTCTTCTGGTTTTTAAGTTTACTTACGACTAAGTAGCTGGGCATAATTAAAACCCAGAATCAAAACCTGTAGCGCACGCTGCGCGTGCGCTACAGGTTTTGGGGTTTTATATTTAATTGCGCCTAGCTACTTATATCAAATCAGGACATTACACCAAGACATCAATAAGACATCTAAAAGTTTAGACAAGTATTTTGAAGCAAACGCTATACTATGGTTAAACATTACGCTGCATAATATTTTCTGATCGGTTGCTTAGCTACTTTTTCAGCGAATATCTAGCGAACATTACAAACATTCATAGTTGGAAAAATGAGCGAACCAACTCCCTACGAAAAACTAGGAGTCAACGACGAAGCCTCCTTTGAAGAAGTGCGTGATGCACGCGATCGCCTATTGCGCGAACATGAGGGGGATGAGTCTCAACAAGAAGCGATCGAATTAGCCTACGATGCCATCCTCATGGATCGTTTGCGTGCGCGCAAAGAAGGCAAAATTGCTGTACCTGATCGCATTCGCTATCCCGAACGTCTCTCCACTGCGATACCTGCGGCTCTGCAAAACAATACACAGCGTCGCGCCCCATCTTGGTTGTCAAAGCTGCTAGATACGCCTAAACAAAAAGATATTTATATTTCGTTGGGAGTTTTTGCTGGATTGGGTGCAGTGAGCTTTTTTGTACCTGCTGCCACCACATGGCTATCCTTCGGATTAATTGCCAGTGTGTACTTATTAACCCGCAAAGAAAACCGATTTGGACGGGCGTTATTGATCTCCCTATCAGGAATTACGATCGGGGTATTATTAGCAGCTCTAACCAATCAAGTCTTAGTCCTATCCCGTTTAGTTGGTGATGGATTTTTCCCTAGCTCGATCCAGATGGTAATTATCCTATTGGTGATGTGGCTTCACGCTTGTTTCTTGAAATGAGGCTATTAGCTATTAGCTATTAGCTTTTGGCTATTAGTTTTTGGCTTTTAGCTTTTAGTTTCTACCTATAATTTTTGGTAAGCTCACGTATATCACATATATTTTAAAAGCCTTGCAATGCAAGGCTTTTAAAATATATACAAGCCAATAGCTATTAGCCAATAGCTAATCATCTCAAAAATCTCAAATACTATGTCTTCTGCAATTTTTGGAATCGCGCAACTTAATCCGATAATCGGCGATCTGGTCGGGAATTGCGATCGCTTATTGATTGCTGTCCAGAAATTAGCAGCCCAAGGGGTGCAGCTCGTATTAACGCCTGAACTGTCAATCTGTGGCTATCCTCCTCGCGATCTGTTGATGAATCATCAGTTTGTACGCGATCTAGAAATAGCGATCGCGGATCTAGCTAGTAAACTTCCCCACGATGTTGCGGTACTTGTGGGAACCGTTTCCACTAATCCCGATGCCGATCGCGCAGGGGGCAAACCTTTATTTAATAGTGCGGCTCTGTTACAGGATGGTCAAGTTCGGCAAGTTTTTCACAAGCGCTTGTTGCCAACCTATGACGTATTCGATGAAGATCGTTATTTTGCCGTGGGGACTGGGAGTCAAGTTTTTACGCTCCATTGTCAAGGAGGGCGATCGCTAAGGATTGGGGTCACCATTTGTGAAGATATCTGGAACGACGCAAAGTTTTGGGATAAGCGCAACTATATCGACGATCCCGTTGCCGAACTAGCGCAGAAGGAAGTCGATTTGCTGCTCAATTTATCGGCTTCCCCCTACGCGATCGGCAAACAGAAGTTGCGTGAAGCGATGCTCAGCCATAGTGCGATCGTCCACAACTTGCCATTAATTTATGCCAATCAGGTGGGGGCAAATGACGATTTGATTTTTGACGGGCGCAGCATGGCATTTGATCGCCAAGGACAAATAATTGCTCGCGCTAAGGCTTTTGAGGAGGATCTGCTGATTGTGAATCTCGAAGAAGGTGCGGATACTTCTTCTTCTATGTATGAAAGTGATGATGCCGAAATCTTTGCTGCCTTGGTGTTGGGAGTTCGCGATTACGTGCAGAAATGTCGATTCCGTCAAGTGGTAATTGGGCTAAGTGGCGGTATTGATTCGGCGTTAGTTGCGGCGATCGCTACCGAAGCGATCGGCAAAGAGAATGTACTGGGCGTACTCATGCCTTCTCCCTATAGTTCCGAGCATTCCATTACGGATGCGATCGCCTTGGCGCATAATTTAGGAATTTCCACGCAAACTATTCCAATTCAGCCCATGATGGATTCCTTCGAGCAGAGTTTGTCAGCATTATTTGCAGATCGGGCGAGCGATGTCACGGAAGAGAATTTGCAATCTCGGATACGCGGTAGTTTGCTCATGGCGATATCCAATAAATTTGGACATTTATTACTATCCACGGGTAATAAATCGGAAGTATCGGTGGGCTACTGTACTCTCTACGGAGATATGAATGGAGGACTGGCGGCGATCGCTGATGTGCCCAAAACACGGGTATTTTCGCTCTGTACTTGGCTCAATCTCACCAATTCGCCTCTGGCGATTAAAGAGGGAAAAGCAGAAGTTATTCCCGTAAATATTATTACTAAGCCTCCTAGCGCTGAACTCAAGCCCGATCAATTCGATCGCGATTCCCTTCCTCCCTACGATGTTCTTGATGACATTTTACACAAGCTCATCAGTCAACATCTTTCTGCGGCTGAAATTGTCACTTCGGGACACGATCGCGCGATCGTCGATCGCGTAATTCGTTTAGTCAAAATCGCTGAATTCAAACGTCGCCAAGCCGCCCCCGGACTCAAAATAAGCGATCGTGCTTTTGGCTCTGGCTGGAGAATGCCGATCGCCAGTCAACTTACACCATAAACTTTGTTCCATTTTATTCCACAAACTTGGTTAAATTCGCAAGAATGGCAGTGCTTTGCGCCGCTATTCTTGCATTAGGGTATTGATTGTGATTCTTTTCATTAATTCTGGTATGGCTCAATAGGCGTTTCGGGGAGATACTTTAGCTTAAATGGCTGAAACACTCGATGTGCAATAGTTTTAGTCTCGGAGGTCTTTGATGGCTGAAACACTCGTCATTAAAAGCATTGAGCCGTTTATCATGTTTGACCTCCCCGAAACACCTATAGAGTCTAAATCAAAATATTGCTACCACACTACAGATTATTTTCTTGAGTGTTAGATAATGTTGGAACATTAGTGGGTTGGTTTTGTTGCGTAACTCTAATTAAGAATCTTAGGGCTTCGTTAACTGCATCGGCGTTTGGAAATATTGCAGCAACATCAGGTTCTAGACGCACAGTTGACCCGCCAAAGCTTTTACGTCCTGAGCCTAGTTTTCTGACACGCAGACTTTTAAGGTCATATTCGGGTCTAAGGTTGTCTTCTAGTTCTAATTCAGCCTTCTTCATATGCTTCACGCTCCGATTTTGTAGTTTCTCTAGCAGTAACTTTAGTTAGAAGATAGGTTCTTTGCACCATGAACTACAGCCAGAATATCTACTCTGTCGGAGCCAACGTAATAAATGATGCGATAGTTTGCTTCAATAACTTCGCGTATTTGCTCTAAGTTGATTTCAGGTAAAATCCTCCCTGAATTGGGAAATGTGCCAATTTGTTGCGATCGCTTTGTTATCAAGTCCACTAATCGAGTTGCGTATTGAGGTGAAACCTGAGCATGATAGCTATGAATTGCTGTCAACTGTTCAATCGCTTTGTTTGTCCAGAATACGTTCATGGTTGAAGTCCAAACTGCGATCGCACTTCTTCAACGGATTTAACTCGACCTGCTTGACTGTCTGCTAAGCCTGCTTCAACGGCTAGAATCACATATACCTGCTGCATGATGTCGTCCCAAGTGCAGTTGTCAGGTAATTTTTCAATGAGGCTTTGTGCTTGCTGTTTGACGTTAAGTACTGTCATGGTTTAGCTTCCTCTAAATCTTTATCCTAGTATATTATCGAAAAAATGGGTAGTCCTAAAAAGGAAAGGATATCCAGAACTCTCTGCCAGCATGGATTCCATGAACTTAGCATTACATGAAAACATCTAAGATTCAACATTAGGAAGATGCTACAAAGCTTATAAACTCACCTTA
>NZ_LIRE01000395.1 GCF_001402795.1 Pseudanabaena sp. 'Roaring Creek' | reverse complement strand
TGAGTGCCGCAGCGACGGCAAGTCAAGGACAACAAACCTATCAAGTCGTGAGAGTACCGCAATATTCGAGTGCGACTTTAGGATCTGCAACATCATCCTATTGGAATGGAAGTACGGGAGGAATTGTTGCCTATGATGTGGCAGGAAACTTGAACTTAACGGGGGGGATTGATGTTAGCGGTAAAGGGTTTCGAGGAGGAGGAGGCCGTCTATTAAACGGTGACGCTGGACTTAATACAGACTATCGAACGCCATCGACACAGAATAATAATGGTTCCAAGGCCGAAGGGATTGCAGGAACGCCAAGGTTTGTCATTGACCCATCTACCCTCACCCTCCTAGATAATGTGACTGAAGGCTATCCCAATGGCAGTTATGGTCGGGGGGCTCCTGGTAATGCGGGAGGAGGTAGCACCGATGGTGATCCCATTCTTAACGATCAAAATTCTGGTGGCGGCGGTGGTAGTAATGGTGGCTCAGGTGGAATTGGAGGGCGATCGTGGAAGTCCAACTTACCGACAGGCGGGTTTGGTGGTAAACCTTTTCCAGCTACGACCAGTCGTTTAGTATTGGGTGGTGGCGGTGGCGCTGGTACTAATAATGATGGATCTTTTTCTCCACCAAATACCGATAATTCTGGTAGTGGTATATATAGTAGTGGTGCATCAGGCGGCGGCATGGTCATGTTGCGCACTAATACTGTTAGTGGCGTAGGAACGATTAGTGCTAATGGAAGCAATGCTCGCAATGTGACTAAGGATGGTGGTGGTGGCGGTGGTGCTGGCGGGAGTGTGCTAGTCTCCGCTTTAAGCAATAATGTCGCTGGACTTACTGTGAACGTTTTAGGGGGCAATGGTGGTAGTCCTTTCTTTATTGAAAATCATGGACCCGGGGGCGGCGGCGGTGGCGGTGTTGTAGTCTCCAGCCCTGGAGTCGCCACAAGTTTACAGGGAGGTACCGCTGGAGTAACTGGAAATGGAGGGGGCGATCCTACCAATGGAGCAGTAGCGGGAACAGGATTAGCGGTACCAATTTCCGTGGGTACAGTTCCAGGAGCAAGTTCGGGAGCTGCTTGTGTTCCCGCGTTAGCCGTAGTGAAAACCACCAGCACACCGATAGTCTTTCAGGGTGGTCAGGCAATCTACAAAATTGTGGTAAGTAATGGGGCGGGTTTAGCAACTGCCAATAATGTGACGATCGCCGACAATAGTTTGCCCACAGGATTTACCCTTGCCGCAAGTCCAGCCCCGACCATAAATTTAATTGGCGGATCGACTCGACCTACCGCCAGTAACCCAACCGCAGGAACTAGTAATTTGTCTTGGGGAACGTTCTCGATTCCAGGAGGAGGATCGGTTGAGATCCAATTTACCGCTGATGTGGGCAATGCTGTCGCGACTGGAACCTACAATAATCCCGCTTCAGCGACATATAACGATCCTGCGACTGGTGGTTCAAAAACTGTTAACTATAACACTGCTAATACTGGCGAAGATGTGACAGTTTCCGATGCTCCTAATCTTAACGTCGTTAAACGGGTTACCGCGATTAATGGTACTAGTATCAGTGGTTTTGCTAGCACTACTGCGACCTTAGGTTCTAATGATAGCGATGTAAAATGGCCAGCAGCTAATACGCAGTATTTAAGGGGGGCAATCTCCTGCCCTTCGACCAATACTCCTACCTGTCCGAGTGTTCAATCGGGAGATATCCTAGAATATACAATTTATTTCCTATCCAATGGTGCTACCCCTGCTAAGGATGTCCAATTCTGCGATCGCATTCCCGCCAATACGATCTTCCAATCTAATAGTTATGGTACTGGTAGCGGTATTTTACTGGGATGGGATAGCACAGGAACGATATTACCTGACCCAAACAACTCCACGACAGGAACTGGTAAGGTTGCCTTGAGTAATAGTGCCGATGCCGATGCGGGAAGGTTTTTGGCTAGTAATGTATCGTCAGCCACATCCCCCTCTCCCTGTAACAACGGTGCGAGCAATCCCGATGGTGCTATATTGGTGCAATTGGGGTCAAGTACTTTAGTACCTGTGGCTACGAGTTCAGGAACCCCCAAAAATTCCTATGGATTCGTGAGATTTAAGGTTCAGGTACGGTAAATTGACAAAGTAAGTTGAGTATGAGGATCGAGTTTTGCAGATCGAACAACTCGAACTAAATCTGTGGGAAGCGATCGCTACTGCTGCTCAGGTTCCTGAGGAGGCAAATTTGCCTAAAGTGTTTGATCTACTAGATCTGACTTTATTAGACTTAGATACGCGATCGCAGTTGCGGGTAGCTGGTGAAGCTGTAATTCAGATTGCCGATCTGTTTAGGGATCGTACCAATTCGCTATTTGAGGAGCTACAGGCACAGTCGACAAATGAAGGACCAATAATGACTGATGATGCTTTTGATCGTTATATTCGTCAATCGGCGATCGTCGATCTCGATCAATTTATATCGCCATTGTCGAGTTTACCAAGGAAGTCTCCTGAACGAGCTAAAGATGGTAATTCCATAGTTAGACCCGTTGATAAACAGACCTTAATTCAGCTTTTAGAGCAAGAAGATGCTCTCGCTCCAGAGCGACAAATTGAGTTAGTCATGGGTACTGCTCATGCTGAAAATGTGTCCGATTGGATTGAGGCGATCGCCAATTGCCTCAATCACTATGAGCTACCTATACTTTTGCCCGATTTAGTAAGTGTTTTGCCGCTGCCGATCGTAGAAATTTGGCTAGGACTATTGTTAGGAAGTTTTCATTTAGTACAAAAAGGTTCTTTTTATGATTCTCAGCAATTATGGATTGACCGAAGTTAAGAAGTTAATATGCACTCGATGAGAATGTTTTTACTAGAGATAATTTTTTCAAATATTTCTTGCTGGTTTAACCCCGCAGGAATTTCATAGATGTTGGACATAGTTCTAAATATGCTTCTTAAATTTTGGAAATTGGTATTATTCGTATAAAAGTAACACTCCTCTATTCTTATCATAACGTTATGATAAGAATGGAATGGCTTGGCTAGCTTGGGATAATTA
>NZ_LIRE01000394.1 GCF_001402795.1 Pseudanabaena sp. 'Roaring Creek' | reverse complement strand
TATAGATAATTCAAATAAAAACTACAGCTTCGACTTCGCTCAGCTAGCTTACACCGAGGGCTGAGCGAAGTCGAAGCCCGTCTACAAGTTATTTAAAACAACTATAATTTTGTCCTAACAAGACTGGCGACAGCTATAAAAAGACAAGTCCTAGCCAAAACAGATAATCCAAACGGGAAGCATAACAATTATGCCGACAAAAGAGAAGGCGATCGTGCTAATTAGTAAATCGCGATCGAGATTATAGACCTCAGCAAGAATCAGTACAGATAAACCCGTCGGAGTTCCCGACATTAGGGTAAGAATTAAGCGGGGATCGTGGCGAAGTCCAAAGGCTGTAGCGACCAAACCGATCGCCAAAGGAACGATCGCCACCCGTAAAAAAGCGGCGATCGCCGCAGGTTTAATACTTGTCCATTGCTCGATTTTGCCCAGTCGTAAACCCACTAAGGACAGGGCAAAGGCGATCGTTACCCATACCCCCACATCCAAACCCGACTCGATCGCATCGGGTAAAGCGATCGGGCGCGTATACCAACCTACTGCAAAAGCCCACAGACTTGGTACGGTCGCGACATCCAGCAATAGCTTCCACCAAGGGGGCTTAATCTCGCTTTTGCCAAAGTAACTAGCGATAAATACGGCAATGCCATAATTACCAGCCACATTACTGGTAATGCTATACAACACCGCCCAATCGGCATAGTTGGCACTGGTTAGGGAATTGGTCAGGGTTAATCCCACAAATCCCGTATTACCGAGCATCGTTGCCAAAATAAAGCTACCCAAGCTAGAGCGATCACTATCTTCTTGCTTGGCAAACTGCCAACCAATGAGCGCTAATAGCCAACTGATAATTAAAGAAGCGATCGCGACATAGGGAATATAGGGCGTATCCGAAAACTCCGTATGCCGCGCCAATACAAAGAGCTGCCAAGGTACTCCCACCCAATAGAGAGCCACCCCAAAAATTTTGGAAGCATTTTGCGGAGCAAATCGAGAAAATATTAAACCAACGCCCGTCCATAGTAATAAAGGGATATAGGCATCGATCAAAGCGCCAAGATGGAAGCCAGACCAGAAATCGTTAAGACTATTTAGCAGCATTCAGAATCCATTCAGTAATACCATCGGCAAGGGTTGCGGCTAGTAACTTCTGCTGCTGCCGATCGACAATCCATTCAAATTCAACGGGATTGATCATAAAACCTAATTCCAAAAGCACTGACGGTGCAATTGTCGGTCTTGTCAATGCCAAATTATTCCAATAAACACCATAATCGCGCCGATCCAGCTTTTGGGAAACATAGGTGTTAATGAACTTGGCAAAGTCTTCGGCTTGTGGGTTATACCAAAAAGCCCCCATGCCTAGGGTATTAAGGGCATCACCATCATCGGGCAATGCATTGTAATGAAGGCTGATCGATAGGGTGGGCTGCTCTTGCTCGATTTTAGTAACTCGCGTTCCCAAATCCACATCCCGATCCTCCGTTCTGGTCATCACCACATTTGCGCCACGATTTTGGAGTTCGCTCTGCAACAGGGTGGCAGTAGTTAGGGTGGCATATTTCTCTGGATAGCCCGTTGGCGATCGCGCACCTAGATCCTCATTACCGCCATGCCCCGCATCTAGAAGAATTTTAACGCCCTCTAAAGGTTGACGGTCTTTTGCTGCTGTCAGAACTGGGGGATGTTTGAGCAATAAAATCAGGTTGCTCCCTTGATAGCGAATCTGGTATCCCCATTGTTGTCTGGGTTTGAGACTCAGGGTGTAGGTTACCTTACGGGAATCCGACTGTACCCAATCCAGCTTATTGATAATGGTATCGGGAGCAATGGAAATGGTATCGGTTTGGGCAGTGACATTATAAAGAGTTAAGGCAAAGGTGCGATCGCTTTGGACGATAGCGATGGGTACGGGTATTTCTAAAGGAATCGTTACCTCTGTCCAAGCCCGATCGCGATCGATAATTCTTCTTGTATTAATACTACGTACATTGGAATTAGCGAAGTTTTCCGCATCTTCTTCAATGGCGATCATACTCTTTCTGACCCAGCCGCCATAATCCAGCCGTAGCCAAGCCCCTTGTTTGCCCGTGATTACCGCTTTAGTGCCTTGAGGCAAAGGAGTCAGCCTTGAGAAATCGGTACTCGCACCCGTTCTAGCATCGGCAACGATCGCCGTTATTCTGGCAACTTGGATATTTGTGGGTGAGAGAATCTCTACCGCACCAGTAGCTTTTTCCTTAACAATGCGATCGCCCGCCCGATCCTTGAAACGCATCTCGTATTCGGGCTGACCGAGTTTACTGGCATTCTCAAAACTAGCACAACCACGATAATAGCCTGAGGGTGATTCTTCGGTGGCTTGGTTATTGCCCGTTAATACCGAAGAATTGGGTGGCAACTGTGTATTGCGGCGGCGGGGTAGTAAGGGAATCTCGAGATCGCCGACCCTCGCTAATACCGTTGCATTGGGCGTGGCGATCGCCTCAAAGCAAATTCTCTCGTTAGGTTGCCTAGCAATATCGACGCTAGGGAATAGGGATTCTTTGATAAAACCTATATTTTGAGGCGGTAAGGTAATACGCGACTCTCGCAACACCTTGACATTTATCTGGCGATCGCGATTAGGATCGCCCGCCAAATTAACGTACTTAATATTAAAGTTATTTTCACCTAACTGAAGCGGCAAACTCGGCGCAAAATGTCCAGCCTCACTGCGTTGGATTAATTTGCCATTGATGCTCACATTGCCATCTTTTGGCGCAGTCCCGATAAAAAACAGGCGATCGCTATTGGTCGTGTGTTGCAATGGGGGATAGGTTAGATGCAATTGGGTGGGGGGGACAAAATTCTCAGCGCTAGTCGCAGTCACCACCAGAAAACTAAAAATCGCGATCGTCAAAATCCCTATCAGTCGCCGCATAATCTCTGTTACTTATCTAAATTAGCGATAAACCTTACAACTCAATCTTAACGTTATCGTGCTTGAAAACTCAGAATATATAGCTGTCGCTAGTCATGTTGCTCCTTCATAATTAGGGGTGCGCGGCGGAGCCGCACACCCCTAATACCAATTCCCACAATGGCGCTGCCATTTTGGGAATCTCAAAACCTGACTGGGTTTGTTTTTTAATTCACTGAAGTGTTGGCTCACTTCAGTGAATTAGTACAATTATGAAGGAGCAGTGGCGCAAAGCGCCACTGCTCTCTTTTCGGTTTTATCTCCTGATACACTTGGCGATAGCAATAAGTAGTTCGGCATAATTAAAAACCAAAACCAGAGAGCGTACCGCCCGCTACGCGGGCGGTACGCTTTTCTAGGTTTTAAGTTTACTTATGCTTAGCTACTTAACAATCAAAAATCACGTTAAAAAATCAAATTAAAATGAAAATATTAGTCATGGGTGGTACCAGATTCATCGGTGTTTCACTGGTGAAGTTACTCGTATCCCAAGGTCATGAAGTAACTTTATTTAATCGCGGGAAAAAGCCCTCACCCATTGCAGGACTGCGTACGATTATTGGCGATCGCACCGATCCACAGCAATTGCAAGACAAACTTAGGGACGAATCCTTCGATGCTATTTTTGACAACAACGGTCGCGAACTCAGTGACACTCAACCCCTAGTCGAAATTTTTCGCGATCGCCTCCAGCATTTTGTCTATATGAGTTCGGCAGGTGTATATCTAGATAGTGATATTTTGCCCTATCGCGAAACCGATGCCACCGATCCCAAAAGCCGTCATAAGGGCAAACTTGACACGGAATCCTATCTGCAACAGTTGCACTCCGAAAATGGATTTCCCTACACTTCGATTCGCCCGACCTATATCTATGGCCCTCAAAATTACAATGATGTGGAAGCTTGGTTTTTCGATCGCATCGTCCGCGATCGCCCAATTCCCATTCCTGGCAACGGTCAATTTATTACTCAACTCGGTCATGTCGAGGATCTCGCGAGGGCAATGGCAGCGGTATTAGGCAATCAACAAGCGATCGGCGAAATTTATAATATTTCCGATAACCGTTACGTTACCTTTGTCGGGCTTGCCAAACAATGTGCGATCGCGGCTGGTAAAGATCCCAGTCAACTCAATTTTGTATATTACAATCCTAAGGATTTTGACTTTGGCAAAAAGAAAGCTTTTCCCTTTCGCTTACAACATTTCTTTGCGGCGATCGCCAAAGCCAATCAAGACCTACAATGGCAACCAAAATACGATCTCGTATCTGGTTTAACAACTTCCTTTGAACTAGACTATCTTCCCTCTAACCGCCATCAAGCCGATATTGACTTTGAAACGGATGCACAAATTTTAGATAGCACCAAATAATCCCAATTCCCAAAATAGCATTGCCATCTTGGGAATCTCAAAACTTTACGGGGTTTATTTTTTAATTCATTAAAGTGCTGGCTCACTTCAGTGGATTGGATAACTGAGGATAGGCGAATCTTTATGCCTTCCATCCTTTATGGGAGATCCCAAGAATTGACTGGTGGCGCTTCGCGCCACCAGTCAATTCTTGGAATTTAATTTGTCCTAAGATAAGTGACTTTAGCTATAGATCTAAATCAACCATAATAAATTAAGAGCTTCTACTATTATGTTTTGCAAAAACACAAACACATAATCTACTAATTTTAAAAGAACTATGTAGCTAGCCCAAAGCAACAATAAAATCCCAAAATCCTTAGCGCGACTAGGGGTGCGCCAAGGATTTTTCTTTGTTTTTAATTATACAATTTATAGCTACCGCCAACTGTATCAGGACATAAAACCCAATATCGTGTTGCCGCGCGGAGCGCGGCAACACGATATTGGGTTTTAATTCTGTCCTAACAAGACTGGCGGTAGCTATACAAATTAAACGAATTGACGAGCAGGATATTATATAGTTTAGATCTGAGATAAATCATGACTTCAAAAAAGCATCCCCCCATTCCCAACATTATTTATCAACATGATCAATCCACGTAATATTTCCTACGGTTCAATTATTTATCTCATAATTCTATTCCTAGGATATACATTTGTAGGATATATACTAGCTGCCTATAATGTTAATCTACTTATTTTGATTGGGACTTATCTAATCACTTTAAGATTAGCGCAAACGGGAAGTTCTTCAATCAGTTTGGCGATCGCATGGATCTCTCTGTGGCTGTGGGGCGGAGTATTTGTATGGGCAAGACCACTTATTTTAGGAGAGATCAACCCTCAAACTGTCGCTTTATTATTACTATCATGTTGGATACATATCACCAGCATGATTTTCTTATTAGCATTTGCTCAGCCCAGAATGTATAGAATTGGACTAGACAAACAAAAGTCTATTTATGGCTTAATCATTCTTGTTTGGTCAGCAATGAGTATCGGCTGGCATATTTACCAACGAATTTCATCATTATAACTAAGTAGCTTGGCTTAATTAGAATTTAGATCTAAAACCTGCGGTGCAAGCTGCGCATGCGCCGCAGGTTTTAGGGTTTTATATTTAATTAAGCCCATTTACTTATAGCCAGCCTAAATCATTTGTAGATTTTTGGGTTTGTGGAAGCACAACCCTTCGGGTTACGCTTCCACAAACCATTTAGGATTGCTATATTAGTAAATAAATATTATGAGACAGATGCATAGAAATTACAGTTCAAGGGATGCCGATTATTATATGCATCAAATTCCTTTGCCAATTCTTGAAAAATTAGATGAAGAAGAAAAAGCTAATCTAAAATCAGTAATTAATACGGCAATCCCCCAACCATCACCCAAGTTAATCGATCTACGCTTTGCGATCGATATAATATTTATCCGCTACTTTGTTGTGTTAATGATTGGCAAAGATCGACGCAAACAACAAAGATCCTATGAAGTCAATGGTATTACCAAATTTGCTAATGTAGTTGCGGCAGTTTTATTGATTATTGCTATGAGCCTATTGATCAGTGGAGTGACAATCCTCACTATCTATCTTATTAAATCTGCGTTAGGCATAGCCTTTTTTGATCGTCATATTACGGAAGTTTTGTTTAATTGCAAGCAGAAATAATTTTGATAATTCTAAATAGGTAAGGGAAAACTAAGTAAGTGGGCTCAATTAAATATAAAATCCTAAAACCTGTGGCGCACGCTGCGCGTGCGCCACAGGTTTTAGATCTGGATTTTAATTATGCTGAGGTACTTAT
>NZ_LIRE01000393.1 GCF_001402795.1 Pseudanabaena sp. 'Roaring Creek' | reverse complement strand
TTCGTGAATTGGTATTACTTGTGAGAATCATAACTTTGAAAAGCTAAACTAGAATTAAAAGGAAAAGAGGGCAGATTATGACCATCAAAGAGCAGTTGATTCGCGAAATTGAGCAAGCACCTGAAGCATACGTCATAAAATTTATGCAGGTTTGGCAGTTTGCCAAGCAGCCCTCTAATTACAGCAGTGAAGCTAAATTATCTGATTTCTTTCGTCAATCACCACTTGCTGAAGTTGCTGCTAATGGGGAGTTAGATCTTAGCCACGATCGCAGTCTATCGCCTGATCGATTTATCTTATGACTTATCTACTCGACACCTGCTTAATTTCTGAACTAGTTTCCAAGCAACCTAATCAAAGAGTGATGGATTGGCTTGATGCTCAAGACTCTAATTCGCTTTATCTAAGTGTGATCACGATTGGTGAAATTACTAAAGGGATTACTAAGCTCCCTACATCTCAACGCAAAAAAGACCTAATCCCTCGTTACTCGTAATGAAAAAGACTTTTCAGGATCGGGAGTTACAATTGTAAATCCTTGGGTTAGTTAAAAATATTGTGAAATTTTCGTTGGAATGACGCATCACTTTGTCGATTAAAGCTGTTTATAAGGAAGGAATAAGCAGCTATAGGCAAACTCAATCACAGCAAAACAAAAATAACTTGCAAAACATATAGACATAGGATCGATCATGCTCTAACATAGATGATCGCGACTTTTTTGGCATTCCTCATGAACGCTGTTGAAATCATACGCTCAATTGAAGCGGAATATATCAAAACGGATCTCCCCAAAATTTATGTGGGAGATACTGTCAAGGTTGGAGTTAGGATCAAAGAGGGCGGCAAAGAACGTACTCAGCCATACGAAGGCGTGATCATTGCAAGGCGTGGTTCTGGCATTAACTCTGTCATTACTGTTCGTCGTGTATTTCAAGGAGTAGGAGTCGAGCGAGCCTTCTTGCTGCATTCTCCTCAAATTGAAAGCATCAAAGTGATCCGTCGTGGTAAAGTGCGTCGTGCTAAACTCTACTACTTACGCGACCTTGTTGGTAAAGCAACTCGTCTTAAACAACGATTTGATCGCCCACTATAGAACCATCTATGGTTATACTAGTTATCGAACACTATTTTGATATAGCAATCGATACATTAGATATAGCTAGTTGCGCGTCAAAATCCTGTTTACATTACGTGCGTCCTTAGTTCAGTTGGTAGAACGCAGGTCTCCAAAACCTGATGTCGGGGGTTCGAGTCCCTCAGGGCGCGCTTCACCAATTTCACAAGTTTTAAATTACTCAAGTTTTTTCAAGATAGTACTTAAACCTATCGCATTTACAAAGATTGCAAAGGAATCGCAAGAGTTGCCGCTATGACGAAAAACGAACTGAAAGAGCAACCAAGAGAAGTATCCAAGAATGAATCAGATGTACCATCTGGCTCCTCTGGCATATTTAATCTTTTTGCAGAATCTAAAGCCGAATTCGGTAAGATTGTTTGGCCGACTCGCCAGCAGTTAATTAGTGAATCTGCATCCGTTCTTTTGATGATCGTTGCAGTAGCAACCTTTGTTTATCTGGTTGATGCCTTGTTTAAGGCGATCGCATTGAAGGTGTTTCAATAATGTTTACCGAGGACATCGACCCACCATCTAGCTTCGACAATGGAGACGTACTGTTTCAATGGTACGCCGTTCAGATTGCGTCGGGCTGTGAAAAAAAGGTCAAGTCAAGCCTAGAACAACGCATCAAAACCCTTGATGTAGAGGATCGGATCAAGCAGATTGAAATTCCGCAAACGCCGACCGTCAAACTTAGAAAAGATGGTAGTCGATTGACCTCTGAGGAAAAGATTTTTCCTGGGTATGTTTTGATTCAGATTAAAACTGTCAGAAATGAGATTGGGCAGTTAGAAGTTGATGATGATGCATGGCTTGCTGTCAAAAGCACTCCCCATGTTATTAACTTCGTCGGTACAGAACAAAAAAGACACTACGGTCGAGGTCGCGGACATGTTAAGCCTCGGCCATTGACCGAGAAAGAAGTCGAAAGAATCTTCCGTGTCACCGTCGAGCAAGAGCCAGTTCTCAAAATCAACATGGCTCAAGGCGACAAGATTAAAGTGCTTAACGGACCTTTCAAAGACTTTGAAGGCGAAGTGGTGGAAGTTAGCCCAGAGCGGAGTAAACTCAAAGCCCTTCTTTCAATCTTTGGTAGAGACACCCCTGTAGAACTAGAGTTCAATCAGGTACAAAAGCAAAACTAACTCACTCAAACGCAGGTTTGTAGATTTTTTAACGGCTAAAATCAATGGCTAAGAAAGTTACCGCAATTATCAAGTTAGCACTTAATGCTGGTAAGGCTAGCCCAACTCCACCAGTTGGTCCTGCTTTAGGTCAGCATGGTGTCAACATCATGATGTTTTGTAAGGAATATAATGCCCGTACTGCCGATCAAGCAGGCATGGTCATTCCTGTAGAAATATCTGTATACGAAGACCGAAGCTTTACCTTCGTTCTGAAGACTCCTCCAGCATCTGTTCTCATTCAAAAAGCCGCTGGCATTTCCTCTGGTTCTGCTGAGCCCAACCGTAAGAAAGTTGGTTCCATTACTAGAGATCAATTGCGTCAGATCGCTGAAACCAAGATGCCTGATATCAATGCAAATGATATCGATGCGGCAATGAAGATTATTGAAGGTACTGCCAAGAACATGGGCGTTACCATTAACGCTTAATTGTTTAAACACTTAATTATTTAAGTTTTACCAGTCTTCTCGCCCATCCATTCAAAAATAAAAATTTTAGTTGGGGGAGGAAATTAAATTTTCCGATCGCACCCCTAAGGATCAACCATGGCAAAGAAAGTATCAAAGCGCTTAAGAGAAGCGCAAAGTAAAGTCGAAGATCGGGCTTACGCACCTATCGACGCTCTAGAGCTAGTTAAGGTCACTGCAACCGCTAAGTTTCCTGAGTCCGTCGAAGCTCATGTAAGATTGGGTATCGATCCGAAGTACGCCGACCAACAATTGCGGACAACGGTAACCCTACCTAAGGGAACTGGACAGACAATTCGAGTAGCAGTTATCGCTCGCGGTGAAAAGGTCGCTGAGGCTACTGCCGCAGGTGCAGATATCGCTGGTTCTGAGGAACTAATTGATGAAATCAGCAAGGGACGCATGGATTTTGACCTGCTGATTGCTACACCTGATATGATGCCTCAAGTGGCTAAGCTTGGTAAATTGCTTGGTCCAAGAGGATTGATGCCTTCACCTAAGGGTGGTACGGTAACTACTGATCTTGGTGGTGCAATTAATGAGTTCAAAGCTGGTAAGCTAGAATTCCGTGCTGATCGTACAGGTATCGTCCATATCCTGTTTGGCAAGGCAGCTTTTCCCGCCGAAGACTTGCTAACTAATCTCAAAGCTTTGCAAGAAACGATTGATCGCAATCGTCCTTCTGGCGCAAAGGGTAGATACTGGAGATCGCTTTATGTATCTGCAACTATGGGTCCAGCGATCGAAGTCGATGTCGCTGCTCTACGCGATCTCAAATTGGCAGAAGCCTAAAGCCTTTTAAAGTCATTGTCTAAGAGATTTCTATCCGCATAGAATCCTTGTAGAAAAAATCTCTTAGAGTAATTAAAGCCAACTCTTAATTTGTTCATAAGCCTAGAAAGAAATTTCTTCAACTGAATATATCCATAGACAGCAGGTGCTAATGGCTTAATTTCCTGCCGAGGTGTTTTAAAAAGATTCTTTAAAGAATGCTTTTTTGAGCCTCGGTCTGCGAAAAGACGAGGCTTTTTTAATGACTTAAAAGATCCACATAGTCACTTTAACGGCTCATCACACCATTAAAGTGACTCCAAATATAAGGAGGTGAGAACCATATGGGTAAGACCCTAGACCAAAAAAAAGTTTTAGTCGGAGAAATGACCAAAGAGTTTGAAGGAACTCAGATGGTTATGGTGATCGATTATTCAACTTTGACTGTAGCTGAAATTACCAAACTCCGCCGTTCACTCCGTCCCACAGGTACGGTGTGCAGAACTACCAAAAATACCTTGCTCAAACAGGCAATCTCTGAAGCTCCTCAATGGAAGTCTTTAGAAGACTTTCTTGTTGGTCCTTCAGCTTGTTTATTTGTCAAAGAAGACATTGGTGGCGCTGTTAAGGCTTATCAAGCTTTCCAAAAGGAATCTAAGAAGACCGAACTTCGGGGCGGTGTATTAGAAGGTCGCGCGCTGACTGCAAAGGATTTGCAAGCGATCGCCGATCTACCTTCTAAGGAAGTGCTTATCTCGCAAATTGCTGGGGCAATCAACGCCATTACCGCCAAGATCGCGATCGGCATCAAAGAGGTTCCTCAATCTCTGGGCAGAGCCATCAAAGCTGTTTCCGAAAAAGAAGCTGCTTAATGAGTCACTTGGCTATTAGCGCTTAGCTATTAGCTCAACCTCTACAAAAGCTAAAGGCTAACAGCTAAAAGCTAACAGCCCCAAGCAATCAAACCTAAAACCCAATCTAAATTAACTAAAGAGAAAAACTATGTCTGCAAAAATCGATAGCATCATTGAAGAACTAAAGACTTTGACCCTTCTTGAAGCTGCTGAATTGGTTAAAGCAATCGAAGAAACCTTCGGTGTTTCGGCTGCTGCTCCTGTTGGTGGCGTAGTTGTTGCCGCTGCTGGTGGTGGCGCTGCGGTTGAAGAAGTTGAAGAAAAGACCTCCTTCGACTTGGTACTTGATGAAGTTCCTGCTGACAAGAAGATTGCCGTTCTGAAGATCGTTCGTGAAATTACTGGTTTAGGTCTTAAGGATGCTAAGGATCTCGTTGAATCTGCACCTAAGACCGTTAAAGAAGGTATGCCTAAGGCTGATGCCGAAGCTGCTAAGAAGCAAATCGAAGAAGCTGGTGGTAAGGTTTCCATCAAGTAATTGTTGGGGCTCACTTTGCTAATGTTCTGCATTGCGGAACATAAAAAATAATAATAAAGGCACGCATAGCGTGCCTTTATTATTAAGGTTGGGGAATGCTTGGCATCTCACAATTGTTTTGTATAGGTATTTGGGTTTTATGAACGATCCCCTCTCAGAATTATTTGCGGTGATTGTCGATCGCCGCGAGCATCCGCAAGAAAGTTCTTATACCTGCAAATTATTTGCGGGTGGTGATAACAAGATTTTAAAAAAAATTGGCGAAGAGTCTGCCGAAGTAGTTATGGCTTGTAAAGATGACGATCCTGATGCGATCGCTTCGGAAGTTGCCGATTTGTTTTATCACACCCTTGTGGCGATCGCCCATCACCATGTCGATCTGCAATTGGTATACGACAAGCTGGCTCAACGTCGCTAAAGGGTCTGAAAACATGACTGCAAAAGTGGCATTAAAAAAATACGAGGTAGTTTTTTAATGCTACTGCCCGAAATACTTATTAATGAAGTAAGATTACCTATGAATTGATCGAAGGGTAGATTGCTGTGGCATCAAATAGTGTAGAGCGTTCTCAGTCTCTTACAGGCAGTATTTTAAAAGGCACTCTCAAAGCAGTTGGTGGCACTTTACTAGGCATCATTATGATTGGTGGTGCGGCGGTGGCTGGTGGACTAGTGGGATTGGCACTCAGTTTCCGCGATCTGCCCGATGTCAGAGTTTTGAAAGGTTACGTACCCGTTGAAACCACCTATATTTACGATATTAATGGTGGATTAATTGCAAGGTTACATGGCGATGTTAACCGCGAAGTCGTTACCCTTGATCGCATATCTCCACATCTAAAACGATCGGTTTTAGCCATGGAAGATGCCTACTTCTATACTCATAAGGGTGTCGATCCCAGCGGCATTGGGCGCGCGATCTTAGCTAACTTTAGTGCAGGTGGCACTGTGGAAGGCGGATCTACTCTAACCCAGCAATTAGTTAAAAATTTATTTCTATCGAACGAACGCAGTCTGAATCGAAAAGTTGCTGAAGCTGTTTTAGCAATGCGGGTCGAACAGGTATTTACTAAGGAACAAATCCTTGAAATGTACCTCAACCAAGTATTTTGGGGAAAAAATACTAATGGCGCAGAAACCGCATCGCAAAATTATTTTGGCAAATCAGCGGCGGATTTGACCCTTGGGGAAGCTGCGATGCTTACGGGTGCTATCCCAGCCCCCTCAGTATTTAATCCCGTTGATAATTTTGCTGAAGCCAAGAAACGTCAAGGATTAGTATTAGATCGGCTTTTAGAATTGGGATGGGCAACTCCTGCGGAAGTTAAAGCAGCAAAAGCACAAAAAATTATCATCCGTAAGCAGGGAATTTCCTATGAAGCTAGTCGTGTTCCCTATGTTTCACAGGCGGTAACGGCGGAATTAGAAGATAAATTCGGCAAAGATGTGGTCTTGCAAGGTGGACTGCGCGTCCAGACGACGATTGACCTAAAGCTCCAACGCATCGCCGAAGAGGTTGCGGCAGAGGGGCATAAGGATTTAGTCGATCGCGGTGCCTATGCCGATCAATTAGCACTAGTGGCAGTCGATCCGCGCACAGGCTTTGTCAAAGCCCTTGTGGGCGGGGTTGGTGACTTTGACAAAAATCAATTTAATCGTGCTGTACTCGCCAGACGACAGTTGGGTTCTTCCTTCAAGCCTTTTGTGTACTACGCTGCCTTTGCTACGGGTAACTACACTCCCGACTCGGTGATTGATGATAGTCCTATGACTATTCCTGATGGTGATGAACCCTATATCCCCCGCAACTACGACAATAAGTTCTCTGGTCCTATTACGATTCGTCAGGCGATCGCCGTTTCTCGCAATATTCCCGCTCTGAAATTGGGGATCGAGGTTGGGGCTGAAAACGTGATCGCTATTTGTCGAAAATTAGGTATTACCAGTCCTCTCAAACCTGTTGTCTCCTTGCCCCTTGGTGCGGCTGATGTTACGCCTCTAGAAGTTGCAGGAGCCTATGCTGTCTTTGCTAGTGGTGGCTACAAGTCGAAAACTACATTGATAGCCCGTGTGACCGATCGCAATGGTAACCTAGTTTTAGATAATACCCCTAAACCTGAATTAATCCTCGATCCGATCGCCGTTTCCTATCTGACCGATGCGTTACGTGGAGTAGTCACCAATGGCACGGCAACTGAGGCACAAATGAGCGACGGCAGACCAGTCGCAGGTAAAACGGGTACTACTTCAGATTTCCGCGATGCATGGTTTGTCGGTTATGTGCCGCAGTTAGCCGTAGCAATTTGGATTGGTAATGATGATTACACGCCTATGGCAAATGGTGTCACTGGTGGTGTGTATGTAACCCCAATTTGGCGTAAATTTATGGAAAGAGCTCTAGCGGGTCAACCGATCGAGCAATTCCCCGTGCCAAGCGAAATTCAAGATAAAGAAGGTAGCAAGAAGCCTCCACAGAAAAACTAAATTAGCGAGTGTATCTTCATTTCTCGCTTAGATTATGCCTCTGATTATGCCTCTACAGAATTTTTCACAAGCTATGGCACAGATGTTATTTGTTATCCAGTTGTTGTTCTACTCGACAATGATCTCTGTGGTGATTAAGTATGCCTTACCCTATTGGTCGTTACTGAGTGGCTTAGATGTAGAGGTGATGAATTTGCTGTCCTTAGGATTGATTACTTTACCTGTAGGGCTATTCGCCTTTGTTTTGTGGTTAAAGCGTTAGTTTTGAGAAATTCTATACGTTAAAGTGAGTTTGGGATTTGAGAAAGGGTTTGTGTGGCAAACCCTTTCTCAAATCCCAAAAGTATAGATAATTCAAATAAAAACTACAGCTTCGACTTCGCTCAGCTAGCTTACACCGAGGGCTGAGCGAAGTCGAAGCCCGTCTACAAGTTATTTAAAACAACTATA
>NZ_LIRE01000728.1 GCF_001402795.1 Pseudanabaena sp. 'Roaring Creek' | reverse complement strand
TAACTGGCTACTGCTATATCGAGTAACTAAAGATAGGCAGCGTGAAACGTCATCCATCATTAGTTACTCCCTTCCCAGTGAAGAATTAGACGTTGCGGCGCGAAGCGCCGCAACGTCTTCTTGGTTTTTAATGTCTAATTTTATAGCGGGAAAGGAGTATGGGGCAATACTATTTCTTGAAACACTTATGTTGGGGCTAACGCTTTACAAGTTATGATAGTAAATGGTCAAAATTCCAGTTTTTACTTTTTTCTCTAAAGTTTCGCCAATAACATCATGATGCGTAGCAACTATTGCGGTCACCTCAATGCCGAACATCTCGGACAAACAGTTAGCTTGTGCGGTTGGATCGATCGCAGACGGGATCATGGTGGAGTGATCTTTTTAGATCTGCGCGATCGCACGGGAATCGTCCAGATCGTTAGCGATCCCCAACGAACTCCAGCGTCCTATGACCTTGCGGGGGAAATGCGAAACGAGTATGTAGTCAGAATTATTGGCAAAGTTTCTCAGCGTCCTGAAGAATCCCTCAATCCCAAACTCGCCACAGGGGAAGTGGAAATTTATGCCGAATCCATCGAATTGCTCAATGCTGTCAGCAAGCCATTACCCTTCCTAATTTCTGAAGCGGACACGATTAAAGAAGAGCTGCGCTTTAAATATCGCTATCTCGATATGCGAGGCGATCGCCTATCGAGCAATCTCAAGCTGAGATTTGAAGTTGTAAAATCCATTCGCCGCTTCCTTGAAGATGAGTATGGATTTATGGAAGTAGAAACGCCAATCCTTTGCCGCTCCACTCCCGAAGGAGCGCGAGACTACCTCGTCCCCAGTCGCGTTAATGCAGGGCAATGGTATGCCTTGCCCCAGTCACCACAGCTATTTAAGCAGTTGTTGATGGTTGGTGGATGCGATCGCTATTATCAAATCGCTCGATGTTTCCGCGATGAGGATCTACGCGCCGATCGTCAACCTGAATTTACCCAACTGGATATGGAAATGAGTTTCATGTCTCAGGAAGAAATCATCGAACTCAATGAAAACCTAATTCGCTACATTTTCCAGACCGTTAAAGGATTGGAATTAGGCTCCTTCCCCCGCCTCACCTATGCCGAATCGATGGATCGCTATGGGTGCGATCGCCCCGACACACGCTTTGGCATGGAATTAGTCAATGTATCGGATTTATTTGTCAATTCTGGCTTCAAGGTCTTTGCTAACACGATTGCCAATGGTGGCATCATCAAAGTTTTACCCGTACTCGGCGGCGATGCGGCAATTTCTAATACGCGCATCAAACCAGGCGGCGATCTTGCTAATTTGGTTGCTCAATATGGGGCAAAGGGATTAGCCTTTATCCGCGTTCGCGAAGGTGGCGTAATCGATACGATCGGCGCACTTAAGGATAGTCTCACCGAAGAAGTCAAGCAGGAATTGCTAGAGCGTACTGGAGCAACCGCAGGTACGATTCTGTTGTTTGGGGCTGGAGAGAAGGCGATCGTCAATGAATCCCTCTATCGTCTGCGCCTAGCCCTCGGTCGGGAATTAGGTTTAATCGACGATCAAAAGCTCAATTTCGTGTGGATAACCGATTTCCCCATGTTCGAGTGGAATGCGGATGAGAAGAGACTAGAGGCTCTGCATCACCCCTTCACCTCTCCCCGCCCCCAAGACATTGAGAACGGTCAACCCATTGACGTAAATACGATCGCCCTAGCCTATGACTTGGTACTCAATGGTACAGAAATTGGTGGCGGGAGCATTCGGATTCACAAACGCGATGTTCAAGAAAAAGTTTTTGCCGCGATCGGGCTAACTCCCGAACAGGCAAAAGAGAAATTTGGTTTCCTATTGGAAGCCTTTGAATATGGCACGCCTCCCCACGGGGGACTAGCCTTCGGACTCGATCGCTTAGTGATGTTGATCTCTGGAGCCGATTCCATTCGTGATGTCATTGCCTTCCCCAAAACCCAGCAAGCTCGCGATCTGATGACTGACGCGCCATCAAGTGTGGATGACTCACAGTTAAAAGAACTTCATGTCAAGTTATCCCTACCTCCTGCAAAGAGCTAGTCCAATTCCCAAAGATGAGTGGCGGCGCGAAGCGCCGCCACTCATCTTTGGGGCTTGTCCTAAGCAAACCCTTTCTCAAAGCCCAAAAGTAAAAGCCTTGCGTAGCAAGGCTTTTACTTTTGGGCTTTGAGAAAGGGTTTGCCAATTTAACCCGAACTGACGTTATGTAAGTAGCTAGGCATAAGTAAACTTAAAACCTAGAAGAGCATACCGCCCGCTGCGCGGGCGGTATGCTCTCTGGTTTTGGTTTTTAATTATGCCGAACTACTTATAGCGATCGCTACGCGCTTCAAGGATAAAGAAAATTACAAAACTGTAATTCTTTTGCTAAGGAAACGATCATTTTTTTAGGTTTTGATGAAATATGTCAAACGCAACTTCACACCATAGCAATGACTCCAGCGATGAATAAATTTACTAAATCAATGCCAGTTATAGCGATCGCCCTTCTATTAGGCAGCGCAGTCACCACATTACCCAGTTCATTTAACCTAAATTTATCGGCTCAAGCACAATCCGAATCCAATCAGGAAAAACCTCGTAATCGACCACCTCGTCCTGATTTAGATGCCGCCGCTAAGAAGTTGGGGGTAACCAAAGAAAAACTGATTGAAGCTTTAGGTATACCACCTAAACCACCCGAATCCAATGGAGGAGAACCACCTAAATCGAGACCACCCCGCCCTGATTTAGATGCCGCCGCTAAGAAGTTGGGGGTAACTAAGGAGAAACTCATTGAGGCTTTGGGTCTACCACCTAAACCTCCCGAAGAGGGCAACGGCGATCGCCCATAGAGATTAAACCCGAAAACCTGTAGCGCACGCGCTGCGCTTCAGGTTTTCAGTCTGGTTTTTAATTATGTCCAGCTACTTATACTGATGTAATCATAGCAAATAGGTGATCGCGGATAAACTTAGGGCTTCAGTCCATTCCACGATCGCGCCATAGGTATCCCCAGTCTGTCCGCCCAGTTGTCGGTTAAACCATGCGCCGAGCGACCAAGTAATAGTGAAAGCGATCGCCGATAACCCAAGCGCGAAAGCAATTGCATGGGCAAAATATCCGATCGCTAGGTTGCCCGCGATTAGTAGAAATGCCACCAGCCAAACTTGCCAATAATGTAAATCCTCCTGATGGAATTTTCCCTTGCCCATCGCCTTGAGATAGGGATAAGCCATAATTGCCCGCAATTGTCCCCACCGCGCCCAAGCCCAGACAGCCGCTAAAATCCAAACTCGCCGATCGCTAATCGCCGCCAACGCCATTACTTTTAATAACAAAATCACTATTCCCGCGATCGCCCCAAAAGCGCCCGTATTGCTATCTGCCATCACTTCAAGGCGGCGTTCGGGATCGGTCACTGCTAGCCCGTCAGCAGTATCCATTGCCCCATCCAGATGCAAACCACCCGTGATCGATAGTCCTAACAAAATTGTCAGGAGCGATCGCAAGTAAATGAAATCAGATGAAGGTTTGAGCCATCCCAAACCGAAATCGACAGCAGCGATCGCCAGACCGATGCCCAGACCAATTAGTGGGGCATAAAGAGCAATTCCGCGAAAATCAAGATTTCCCTGCGTCCGCCAAGGGATACAGGTATAGAAAATTATTGCCGCTGGCAATTTTCGCCAAAACTGCATTTAAAAAAATCCCAAAATATCGATAAATTGAGGAGAGAAATTTCACCCCTTCTTTAATTTATATGACAAATCAAAAAACAAAGATGAGTGG
>NZ_LIRE01000662.1 GCF_001402795.1 Pseudanabaena sp. 'Roaring Creek' | reverse complement strand
GCCTATTTATTGTTCTTCATTTTGCCCAATGTCTATTTCCACGTAACGACTGCCTACGATATTCTCAGACATTGTGGGGTGGAACTGGGCAAACTCGATTTCTTGGGCGCACGTCGGTAAGTAGCTGGGAATTAAAGCCCAAAAGAGGTTTGCCGCGCTCCGCGCGGCAAACCTCTTTTGGGCTTTAATTTTGCAAATATATGACCAAATAAGCTGACTAGGCAGCTTATTGGCTAATCTCCATTCAGTTGCAAAATTGCCATAAACGCTGCTTGTGGAACTTCTACGGTTCCAATCGACTTCATCCGTTTTTTACCTTTCTTTTGTTTCTCTAACAGTTTCTTCTTCCGCGAAATATCGCCGCCATAGCACTTACTCAATACATTCTTTCGCAAGGCTGAAATATTTTCCCGAGCAAGAATCTTAGAACCGATCGCCGCTTGAATAGGAATCTGGAACTGTTGCTTGGGAATCAATTCCCGCAGTTTCGACACCAGCGCCCGACCGACATTGTAGGACTTGTCACGATGGACGATACAGGCCAAGGCATCCACAGGCTCCTCATTCACGAGAATGTCCACAAGGACAAGATCGTTAGGACGATAGCCGATGACTTGATATTCCATGCTGGCATAGCCCTTGGTGCGAGACTTCATCTGATCGAAGAAATCCGTCACCATTTCCGCTAAGGGTAGTTCGTAAATCAGGGTTGCCCGTTCCGTGGTGATGTACTTCGTATCCACAAATACGCCCCGCCTTGCCACACATAACTCCATCAATGTGCCGATGTAAATTTGGGGAGTCATAATTTCGAGCTTGACATAGGGCTCCTCGATCGATTGCCTTGCGTTGGGTGGCGGCAACTCACTGGGATTGTCCACCATTAAAATTTCGCCCGTGTTGGTAGTGACTCGATAAATTACCGATGGTGCTGTCACAATCAGATCGAGGTTGTACTCGCGTTCGAGCCGCTCCTGCACGATCTCCATATGCAACATCCCCAAAAATCCGCAACGGAATCCGAAGCCCATCGCGTTTGAGGTTTCGGGTTCGTAGTTGAGTGCTGCGTCGTTGAGCTTGAGTTTGGTTAAAGCTTCACGTAATTCTTCAAACTGATCGGCATCCGTAGGAAACATCCCGCAGAAAACCATGGGCTTAGCTTCTTCATAGCCAGGAAAAGGCTCAGGTGCAGAATCGATCGCGGAGGTAATCGTGTCACCGACCCGCGCATGGGCAACCATCTTGATCGCCGCCGCTAGATAACCCACTTCACCCGCATGTAGTTCGTCAACTTGGATTTGTCCAGGAGCTAATATACCGAGTTCGTCGATGACATATTCCTGTCCCGAAGCCATAAACTTAACGCGATCGCCTTTTTTGACCGTGCCATCCATCACACGAAAGTAAACGATTACCCCTCGATAGGCATCGTAGTAGCTATCAAAGATCAAAGCGCGTAAAGGCTGATCGACCGTATCCTTAGGGGGTGGAACTTTTAAAACGATCGCTTCAAGGATCTCGCGAATTCCGATCCCCTGTTTTGCCGAGGCATGAATTGCATCCGAACAGTCTAAGCCAATTAATTCTTCAATTTCATGGGCAATGCGATCAGGATCGGCTCCTGGTAAATCGATCTTATTCAAAACGGGGACAATTTCGAGATCGTTGGCCAAGGCTAAGTAAACATTAGCCAGAGTCTGCGCCTCCACTCCCTGCGATGCATCCACTACCAGCAAAGCCCCTTCACAAGCCGCCAAGCTCCGCGACACCTCGTAGGAAAAGTCCACATGTCCTGGGGTATCAATCAAATTAATCGTATATTCATCACCATTGAGAGCCTGATAGCGCATCCGCGCCGCTTGCAGTTTAATCGTAATTCCCCGCTCTCGCTCTAAGTCCATGTTGTCGAGAAACTGCGCTTTCATATCCCGATCCGCCACGGTGCCTGTAAATTGCAACAAGCGATCGGCAAGCGTAGACTTACCATGATCGATATGGGCAATGATTGAAAAGTTACGAATGCGGGAGACGGGTACGTTGGTCATAAATATCAAAACTAAATATCAAAATATCAAAACTAAATAAGTAAATGGGCTTAATTAAATATGAAACCCTAAAACCTGCGGCTCACACTGCGCGTTCGCCGCAGGTTTTAGCTCTGGATTTTAATTATGCTGAGGTACTCATCAAAACTAAGTATCAAAATAATTGGGAAAGCGAGTCAAAACCTTAGAGCGACAAAACATGAGAGATAACCCGATCCTACCTTAAAGTAAATTAATGTAAACAACTATCAAAGGTGAGGACAATTAAGTTAGCCAACTAGAAACCCTAAAAAACCCTAAAAGCTTACTCAGACCATTAGTACAGTACCTTAAATCTTTAGGTGAGACCAAGCAACGTATTACCAAGCAAAGTATTACATTGTCTGGATTTGAGCTTAATATCGACATAAAGAGCTATATTCCAAAAAATCTCTTCTCAAAAATTGTGTTTAGGGTTAATGTACAAGAGCTAGTAAACTGAATGAGATTTTGCCAAATTCTATGAGCTAAGTTATCTAACTTCTCATATTACTAGGTTGTATGAGTAATAATAGCTATAGTAGTTTCATCTAAAAATTGAAACTGACTTGAAAACTATTCGGGCTAGCCTGTGCCGCAGGGATAGCTAGGCGCTTCTAAGATTAACTATGGTCAATGTAATTCAGTCAATGTAATTCAACCTAGCAAAAGATAGGAAGCAACTTCTATGTAAATTCAATTTCATCGTGTACAACAGTTACGCAGGGCAGAGTAAGCAATGAGTATAAGCAATCGAGTTCGACTATATGAACTCTCACGAGAGTTAGACCTCGACACCAAAGATGTAATCGCAGTATGCGAGCAGTTAAATATAGTTGTTAAAAGTCATAGTAGTACAATTACAGAATCAGAGGCGGAATTGGTACGCATCAAAGCCCCTCAACAACACCCTAAGACTGCCGATACCAGAGCTTCTGAAAAGAAATCTGTGACTGCGGCAAAGACCAAAGAATCTGAGGCTCGTACTGCTAAGCAGCAAATTCTTGCCGTTACCAAGCCTACGATTCGTCTGAATACTCCGCCTGTCTCTGGTAATGTAGGAGCTGTACCTCCTCTCACTCCCCAACCTAATTCACCTCCACTTAATTCATCTAGTCCGATCCCTGAGCTTAGCTCAGAACCTCCTGCCAAAACTGCTGTTATTAACCCTTCCTTGCCCATGCCCTCTGCTTCTCCATTAGTTAAGCCTCCGCTTCGTCCCTCTGTCCTAGAGGTCGATCTGCCCGAAACCACTACTGCGTCCACTACTGCGTCCAAAATTGAATTGACATCAGAAACAGCATTGACCCCACCAGTAACTCCTAAAACGATCAAAGAACCTCAGCCCACGGCACCAAGATCGGAATTAATTGCGCCTCCTATCCCTCCCAAGTCCCCAGAAAAGACTGCTTCTGTGGCGATCCCAGTCAAGGCTCCAGTTGAAGAGGCGGCAACAAAGGCAAACCCAGTCAAGCAAACGCCTAAGGAACCAGTCGTTGCGAAAGAACAGACCCCAAGAAAGGAGACTCCTAAGGTAGAGCCGCGATCGCAGACCGAAAAGACCGAGCGCCCTTTGGTACCCAAGCAAGCCTTAGTGAGCGTGTCACCACCTCAAGTTAAGTTAAACAAGCCCGTTGCCCCAGAGCGTCCCAAAACGCCTGCGGTCACTCCAAAAGTTATTATTGCGCCTAAGCCACCTGCCGCCAGACCATCCGATGAGTCACGAGTTTCGGCAAAATCCAACCAGAGTAAGTCGGAACAGACTAGGGTTGCGGCAATTTCAGCGGAGGGGAATCAAGAAACAGCAAAGGTTAACAAGCCCGAAAGACCAAAGCTCAATAAACCCGTCGAACAACCTGTGGCAGCTCCTGCTGGTGGCAGACCGCAGAGCCGTGGACCTAAATTAGTCAAGGACTCGGTACTCATTGAAAGGGGGATCACTGCTCCTACCGAACCACCCCATAATTTGCGTCCACCGATGCCCACCTTGATGCGTGCTCCCGAAAAGCCCGTCATTGCCGATAAAACTGGCAAAAAGCCTGAAACCGTAGGTGGGTTTGCCCCCGTATTGCCTGAACTTTTAGAAAAGCCAACCTTACCGAATAAAGCTAACAAGCGTAAGGGCAAGTCCAAGGAAGAAGAAGAAAAAGATCTTCTTGAGCTAAAAGAAAAGAATCGTCTCAACAAGCCCAAGCGCTATCTGCGTGACTTTGCTGATGATGATGACGATGCCGCCGATCTTGATGCGGCTAACGAGCTTGCGCAGATCAGTCTGTCCCTAGCTCGTCCTGCGGCTCGTCCTAAGGCGATCGCCGTGCCATCGAAGCCAACGATGGCGGCAGATATTAAGCCAACGCAAAAGGGTAGAAAATCCGCACCTAGTCGCGATCGTCGTCACCAACAAGTCGAGGTCATTCCTGAAAAGCCTACTTCCGTTGAGATCGAAGAGGGCATGACCGTAGCCGTACTTGCTAAGCGCTTAGTACTCTCTGAGACCGAGGTAATTCGCACCCTATTCATGAAGGGGATCATGGCGAATATTAACCAGACGCTCGATGTCGGTACTGCCAAGATGGTAGCGGCAGAGTTGGGCTATGAGGTACATGATCCTGAAGTCGTAGAGCTAGCACTCAAGACGGAAATGATCGATGTTGGCGACCTTGATAAGCTTCAACGTCGTCCTCCCGTAGTGACCATCATGGGGCACGTTGACCATGGTAAAACCACATTGCTGGATGCCATTCGTAAGAGTAAGGTGGCTCAAGGAGAAGCAGGTGGTATTACCCAGCATATTGGTGCATACCACGTTGATGTCGAACATAACGGTCAAAAACAGCAGATCGTCTTCCTCGACACCCCTGGGCACGAAGCCTTTACCGCCATGCGTGCGCGTGGTACGAAGGTTACTGACATTGCCGTACTGGTTGTTGCTGCCGATGATGGAGTCCAACCCCAGACCATTGAAGCCATCAGTCATGCTCGTGCTGCGAAAGTACCTATTGTTGTTGCCATTAACAAGGTTGACAAGATCGAGGCTCAGCCCGATCGCATTCGTCAAGAATTAACGGAATATTCCCTTATTGCGGAAGAATGGGGTGGCGACACCATCATGGTTCCCGTCAGTGCGATCAAGCGTGAGAATCTTGATACCTTACTGGAAATGATCTTGCTGGTTGCTGAAGTTGAAGACTTACAAGCTAACCCCAACCGTACGGCTAAGGGCACGGTCATCGAAGCTCACCTCGATAAGGCTAAGGGACCTGTAGCCACCTTGCTCGTCCAGAACGGTACGTTGCGTGTGGGTGACATCTTCGTGGCTGGTGCTGCCTTTGGTAAGGTCAGGGCGATGGTTGACGATCGCAGCGTGCGCGTCGATAAAGCTTCGCCATCCTTTGCTGTCGAAGTCCTCGGACTGGGCGATGTCCCTGCGGCAGGTGATGAGTTTGAAGTCTATCTAGACGAAAAACAAGCTCGGGCGATCGCTGATCAACGCACCATGGATCAACGCCAAGCCCGCTTGGTTCAGGCAATGGCTTCCCGCCGTGTCACCCTCGGTACTTTGTCCGAGAAGGTCAAGGAAGGCGACCTCAAGGAACTCAATATCATCCTCAAGGCAGACGTACAAGGCTCCCTCGAAGCAATTCTCGGCTCCTTGGCTCAACTACCTCAACGCGAAGTCCAACTCCGCATCCTCCTCTCTGCTCCTGGGGAAATCACCGAAAACGATATTAGTTTGGCAGCAGCTAGCTCGGCGGTCGTGCTTGGCTTTAACACTACGATGGCTCCTGGAGCAAGACAGGCTGCTGACGACCTCGGTGTTGACTTCCGCGATTACAACGTCATCTATAAGCTCTTGGAAGATATCCAAGATGCGATGGAGGGCTTACTCGATCCTGAAATGGTCGAGGAGTATCTCGGTCAAGCTGAAGTCCGAGCGATCTTTACAATTGGTAAGGGTGCTGTGGCTGGCTGCTATGTCCAAAATGGCAAGCTGGTTCGCAACTGTAATGTCCGTGTCAAACGTGGCAATGAGGTTGTCCATGCCGCCGTGCTTGACTCGCTGCGACGGGTTAAGGACGACGCTAAGGAAGTCGCCGCTGGATTTGAGTGCGGTATCTCCCTTGCTAAATTCACCACATGGAAAGAAGGCGATATCATCGAAGCCTTCCGCATGGTCACCAAGCGTCGTACGCTAGCTACTTCGTAATAAATAAAGAAGCGCCCTAAGGGGCGCTTTTTTATTCTGGTAATTCAATTTCTACTTTATACCAAATCACAAAATGGCTACGCCATTTTGTGATTTTAAAACCCTTACTGGGTTTGGTTTTCAATTCCCAAAAGTGTAGCCACACTTTTGGGAATTGGTATTACCGACTTCTATAGCGCGAATTCGTAAGTCATAACCATAAAGTAAGCTCATCCCAACGAAGCGATCTGTTTCTGCTTCATTGACTGGAATAGTTCGGTATTGACCATCCCAAATGATTGTTGCTGCATAAACCTCAAAGGTCACTTCACTGCCATCACCTAAAGTCCCCCGATCAACCCCTGTCCAAGGTAAGTCTAAAGTTTCAATAATTTCACTTGGTAAGCTTAAGTAACCTGTATAGCCTGTATCAATAACAGCATCAATCAGTTTGGTCTGTTTCTTTTCGTTGATGATGACTAGTGGAATTGTTTCTTCACAGCTTTGATTAACTACACCATGAATCATATGTTTTTTTAAGGCTCCTTGCACCAAACCGATGAACAGCTCTATGTCCAATGCGAACGATCCAAGGTTGAGCATCAGGAATGCGTTTGAATAGGCTACCTGTTGCAGTCAATATCTCATCAGCAACTTCAAAGGCTCCTGTTTCAATATCAATGGCAACAATTTTGCCATAATTACCCGTTTCGACCTGTGGGCGCACCTGAGTTTCATAAATCTCATCGCCACGCCTAGCGAATTCTTCTTTGCTATATCGGGGCTGTCTTACTGTCATAAAGTTTCCCTAAGTATGTAAGATTGTTATTAATTCAGATTTTGCGGTAAGTTATGCAATCTTATGAGATGTATTCAGCACTTCACCATCGATAAAGTTAACATCAGAGTTTTAGTACAAGATCGCACAGTTCAGTACTTTCTACCCATCTACTCTGGCGGTAATTTAATACCGACTGATTTAAGATGATTTGCTAAACTTGCCCAGCCACTATCATCCCAAACGTCTAATTTTGGATCTTGTTCGTACCAGTATGAGTATTTTTTATCCCATAGAACTTTAAAAAGTTCCTTCCAATTTTCTTTCAGACTTGAGAGATACTGATTAGTTTTTTCATACATCTCAAGCATAATTTTTGGTGTGCCTCCAGCATCATAGATTTGATCATTTTCTTGGACAACTTTAAGAATTTTTTGAATATCAGTTAAACAAAAACAGCCAACCATAGGGAGAATTAATGACTCACCTAAGCTTTCAGCACCTCTATAACTGCTAGCTCCTGAATATAATTTAATAGCTTGTTCTGCAAACTCTGGCTGGGGTATTAACTTAATGATAGTTACCTGTTTTAATGTAGGAAGTTTGTTAAATATTTCGATAATAATTGACTTCAGATCGCTTATTACAATCATCATAAAAATAGATGTATGAATATTCGTTTGATTGGGACTCAATTTAATATAGGCTTTTAGCTGACTTTTAGTAGCTTCATCTAACCAATTCCAACATCTAGGATCTGATGCAATCAATTGACAGATATTCGGTAGACATTCATCATCTAAGGCTTCTATCATCTTTAAAAGGTTTGATTGAATTGTCTCTTCATAAATATTTGGATGTCGCTTAGAAACAGATTGTAAAGTTAGGAAAATTCGTCTTGAATAATTCGATAATGGAAGATCTGTTAAGTTACCATGCAGGATTGCCTTTAAAAGTAAAACAACAATATTTTTAACTAATACCTTTTTTGAACTATCCAAATACCTTGCGTTCAAAAAAATAGATGCTTCTTCTAAGGTGTCAGGAAAACCTATACTTTTGATATCTCTTACAATCCTTTCAATAGCACTCTTGCCCTGAATAGGCGGATGTTGTAATAAATATTTAATAGCATGGACTATATGCATCCTCACTCTTTCTGGTTCAGGTTCAAATAGCTTATCTTCAGCTATAAAAGCAGGATGAGCGCAAAGGTTACGATCATTTTTAAGTTGTTCAAGATCGTATTTTTCTTGATTATTTACAAACTCATAATCAATTTCCGCCTTATGTAATAAATTTTCTTCAATCCTCTGTAATTCTTTAATATCTCTTTTCTCAATAGCTTTATCTAGAGTATTTACAAAATCATGCGCCATCTTATCACCGCGATTTGCCAATTCCCTTATCTTTGAAATGATGTCAAAATTCACTGCAATCCACACTGATATAATCGATGAACGATATGCACCTCCTCGGTATGCATCTATTGCTTCTAAAATATAAGAACGAGATATTTGATCTCTTACCTTAAGAGCTAATTCATCAAGATCTGTAATGCGAACTTCTTTCATGAATATACAAATTCTTATAAATACTTAATTGAACAATACTATACTTTTTTCTCTTAATATTAAGAAGTATCAATACCTTTCTTCATAAAATATATTAATAAAATCAAAAAATTATGACTATTACCGTCACCATCCCCGAAGCCAGTCAACAATTTTCTCAATTAATGGGACAAGTCCTGCTTGGCGAAGAAATCATCATCTGTGAAAACGGCATAGCAGTAGCAACAATTACACCTAGCAAAAGGAAACGTCAACCTCGCGTAGCAGGACAAGACAAAGGCAAAATTTTTATCGCTCCCGACTTTAATGCTCCATTACCTGATGAAATTCTTGCTGACTTTCTAGGCTAATGGGCATGAAAATATTACTTGATACCCATACCTTTCTTTGGTGGGTTGCTGATGATCCACAAATATCTGCCAACGCCAAAGAGATCATTAGCGATCCAAATAACGAAATTTACTTTAGCGTTGTCAGCGCTTGGGAAATTATTATCAAAGTTGGTACTTGAAAACTTTCTCTATCTGAACCGCCAGAAATCTATATTCCCAGTCGTATTGCCTCTAATCAGTTTGAGATCCTTCCCGTCCAGATGTCTCACATTTTAAGAATTAATAGTTTGCCTAACTTCCATAAAGATCCATTTGATCGCCTATTGATTGCCCAAAGTTTAGTTGAAGACTTATCGCTAATAACATTAGGTGGGGCGATCGCACAGTATCCCGTCAAAACTATCTGGTAATTTATCAAAGATTAGAAATTGGTAATTATACTTTTTAGACGATCGCTTGAAATTGCATTTCCAAATTAAATATTTCAGCGAAGGTTTGCGCGATCGCCTTTTTTACTTTTACAAACTCAATATCTGGTACAAATTGATTCAGATTACAAACTTGGCAATCAGAGATTCCGCAGGGAACAATGCGGTTAAATCCTGTTAAGTCCATACATACATTTAGCGCAAAGCCATGCATTGTAATCCATTGACTTACTTTAATTCCAACTTGCGCGATCTTTTGAGCTTGACCAGCATTATCAATCCACACACCCGTTAAGCCTTGAATACGCTTTGAAGTTACATTAAATTTAGCTAGAACTTGAATAATTACCTCTTCAAGCTGCCTCAAGTACCAATGTAAATCATGTTGATGGTGATCCAAATTCAAAATAGGATAGGCGACTAACTGCCCGATCGCATGGTGCGTAACTTCTCCACCTCGCTCAATGCGATGACACTCGATATCAGGTTCATCAAGCTTGAATTTGAGAAATTCCAAACTTGAACCTTGACCAAGGGTATAAACAGCAGGATGTTCTACCAGCAATAACACATCGGGTAAATCCTTACCCTCACGTCTTGCTTGTTTGCGCTCCGCTACTAGCTCTTTTTGCCATTGCCATGCTGTGAGATAGGGAATTGGGCGATCGCTTTGGTAAAGCAGACAGGGGCGGCGCATAAATAGAGATTCCACGACCATTAAGGAAAATGCAGAAGTTTATTTGCGAAATTATTGACGAAAGTATTGGCGAGATTTAGAGAGTTGCGTACTCAGATTCAAGGCGATCGCTATCCCGTTCCATTTCCATTTCTAAAAGGGAAGTGGATTGCTGCGCCTCTTGAAAATAAATAATATCCTTGCGGGGATCGACTTCACCCGTCTTAATGCGCAGATTATCACCTACTTGAATCTGACGATTAATTCGCATAGGTAACTTCAAACCTAAATCTTCGATCAGCACTAACGCTAGTTTTTCATTTTCGCGCAACCAATCCAACATGAGGGCTTCCCACACCACATCCTTATTGCGGCGCAGATATTCTAGGCTCCAATAACGAACTGATTGTTTCTCAACCTGATTAGCATCCCAAATCGCAGGATCGATCGCCTGCAAAATCGCCGTGAGCATTTCCGCCGTAAAGGGCAAAGATTCCTGTCGCAAAAAAGCTTTGATTTGCCAATGGGCAAGCAGATCGCTGTAACGACGAATCGGCGAAGTTACCTGAGCATAGGCATCAAGCCCCAAACCTGAATGACGCGAAGCATATAAACCTAAGGAACCTTTGGTCATGCAGCGACAGATCGCAAATTCGCGCACAGGTCCCGATGGCAATTGCATCAAAGTATCGAGAGGAGGCAATTCGGGCTGTTCCTGATATCGATAGGGAATGGGAATATTATTGGCTTGGGCAAATTTTGCAGCTACTTCCCCCGCAAGAATCATCATCTCCGCAACCAATTGTCGCGAAAAAGTATCTTCCATTAGTTCTAAGGTCAAGCCATCGCCACTCTGAGAATTGACCTTGACCGTAGTATCGGGTAAGTGAATTTCGATCGCCCCCTGCTCGACGCGCCATTTTTTGCGGAGACGGGCAAAGTCGGCAAGGCGATCGAGATCGTCCTCTACCCCTAGTTGCAACATTTCTTCTACATCTTCATAGGTGAGGCGATAGTTTGGCTTTACTAAACTTGCCACAATTTCATAATGGGCAACCGCACCAACCCGATCTAGATCGACGGCAAACGAAAGCGCATGGCAGACCTTATTTTCGATCAAGCTCATGGGACCTGTGGCTAACTCGATCGGGAACATGGGGATCACCCCCGTGGGCAAGTAGACACTTGTGCCCCGCTTGCGTGCATCCTTATCTAAGGGACTATCAGGATCGAGCCATCGAGTCGGATCGGCAATGTGAATCCATATACGTTTGCCACCATCGCTGAGCGTTTCAATACTCAGTCCATCATCAATTTCCGTCGTGCTGATATCGTCAATCGTATAAACATGGAGATGGGTGAGATCGCGCCGCAAGTCCTGCATATTGTCAGGTATTGGCGCAGTTAGACAATCTTGGGCAGCCGCAACCACCTCATTGGCAAAATGTAGGGGGACTTGACTACGCAGTAAGTTAAGGTTTTCATGTTCGTTCCAAATGCCTAAATCAACGAGCATTTGAAAGGCGGACTGTTCGTTTTTAGAGCGCTTGGCAAAGGTTAATAGCTCTTGGGCGGCGGACTTGTCTGAAGCCTCATCACCATAGAGGGCATAGCGTTCCAGACAGTCCAGCCGACTGCGATCGCTTGCAGTCCAAGTTACCTCACTGCCAGATAACCTAGTTGATAGCTTTTGTTGAAACTCTTCAATTAATTTAGCTCGTTGGGCAGCAGCTTCCGCTTGATGCTTTAGTTCTGAGACTTGCGAACTCGATCGCGGCTCGTAGAGATCCCCTTTCTGCTTAAAGTAAATCTTGTCATTATTTAATAAGCAATAGGATGCATAACAGGTAACCGCTGAGGCTTCAGAAAACAAAAGGTTGGCAAGGCTGGTGGGATTTGTTGCCTGATTTTCTTCAATCAAAATCTCCCAAGCCACTTCTAGGCTGCTGGGATCGAGAAATTTTTCGACCTTTTGTAAAAATGAAGGAATTTGGGTGTAGGTGAAATTGGCGCTTTCGCCATTCGCTTTGATGGTGTAATTTATTTCACGGGGATGGATGGTATGGCTGTTCCCATTTTCATCGATCGCTTGAAAGTGTTTTTTCCCTTCAGGACGATCAATTACGACAAGGCGGCGATCGCCATGCAATTTCACTTCGATTAGCGTACCTTTTTCCAAAATTGCCCCTTGTCCACCAAAGCCAAAAATTGTCTTTAATATTCTACCGTTTTATCTATCGGTCACTGTAGGAAAAAACAGAAAAGAGAGGTATTGCTTGACGATGCTTCTCTTTTTTGTTTTCTAGTTTTTTGTCTAGTTTTTTGTCTAGTTTGTTTTCTAGCAAGTTCAGTAAATGTTTGTTTCAAAATTCATCTAGTAAAAACGACAATTATTACCGCGTTTACTGGATGAATTTTGGACTAAACAATTTCATATTGCATAGTACTGGCGATCGCGCCCAAGGCTGAGGCGGCGATCTCAGGTTGGTAACCAATAAGCGCGTCTAACGTTGATTTTGCTGGTTGTTTGGGGGCTGCAAGCATAGCAACACCCAAAACTAGCAAGGCGATACTAGATTTGATGCTAAATGTGCTATTCATCTTCATATTCCTCCAACAATGTTGTCCCAACGAGCGCAGTGACTAAAATTTACGTCTTTTTGTTTCCCGAACTTTAGCTGAGTACTATTTATAAACTTGTTACCTAGAGACTAATTGCCAGTTTAGTCATAAAGGGGAAATATAACTAAACTGTATGATAATCGCCTAAGCCATATAAGAATGTAATTTAAGCGTCAGGTTTGCAGTGATTATCATCACATTTAGCAATTATTTCTAACCCCTACAGCATAAAGCCCATAAATAAAGCCCATAAAATTAGAGAGATGCCTTTTCGGGCTACTTCTAAATTTATGGGCTTTATCAAAGCTTGCAAAGCTCTAGGTGGATGAGCTATCTGGATGATTTAATACCAGAACTAAAAATGGCTACGCCATTTTGTGATTTGGTATTAAAGCCAGAGAGCGTACCGCCCGCATAGCGGGCGGTACGCTCTCTGGCTTTCGTTTTTAATTTTGGGGATAGAGTCGTTTGATATAGCGATTAATTTGGGATTGGGCATAGGCTTTAGCCTGTGCTGAATTCACTGCAAGTGCTGACATATCTGCTTCCATCGGCTTTACTTCATCAGGAATTTGCTCAATTTGTTCATTGGTCGAGGTGACAGTTTCTAGCGATCGCTCACCGATCGCTTCCGTAGGAATTTCAACTTGAGTCTCGGTTACTGTCCGTTCAATAGAATTAGCAATCACACTCTCAGGGGTAGCGGTGACGCTAGTATGCAAGTAGGTTTCCGTGGTTGAGCGTTCGATAAAGTTATCAGAGATGGCATCCTCAGCCATAGAGTTAGCCGCATTTTGGGCAATCCCTTTTCTAAATATCGAGCCCTGCATGAACTGATTGCCTAAAGGTTGGCTAGCTAAGGGTTTTGCAGAGGAATAAGTGTGGGTGAAAGAATGATTTGTAGGTGAAGTGGCACTACTGCCCATCTCCAATTCTTGGGCGATCGCAGGGCTTGTTTCTTTTTCCGCCGCACTCTGCTCTAAGCCACTGATCAAGGAGCAAGGAGGGACGATCGCCCCTTTGGCAATCACCGCCCGCACAATGGAACTCGATGCGCCTATGCAGGCTCCTTCTCCGATCTTGCTATTGCCATAAACCAGCACCCCAGCCCCCAAATTTGCCCCAGCCCCAATTTCTAATAATCCATCTTGGGCATGAAGTACAGCCCCCATGCCAATACATGCACCCGCAGCAATGGTAATACGGCTTCCCAAATCAGCTTGAATCAAAACTCCCGAGGCGATCGCTGCATTCTGATCGATTACTACATCCCCACAAACGTAGGAGCGAAAATCTCCGATCGGTTCTAAAGGTGGTAAGTAGTTCGATTGCATTACATTAATTGTTAAATTCTTTAATTCGATGACCTTGAGATCACCTAATACCGAGTTAAGAAATGGCGTAGCCATTTCTTAACTCGAAAACCCTGACTAGGTTTAGTTTTTAATTCACGAAAGTGTGACAACACTTTTGTGAATTGGTATAGCTTTGTAGTCAAACCCGATTTTATATAGGCTTGGATAGAGAACCTCGCTTCGCGAGGCTCTCTAAAATCATCTCTAAAATCATCATTTATTGCGGTTTTCCAATGAGTGTGTACTCATTGGAAAACAAAAACAATCCTACTTAGCAGGGCGTTGGATAATGCCTTCAAATACGCGGCGCTTTGCCTTGGTATCAATACCGAGCAAACGCACGTATTCATCGCCATGTTCCGCCAGACAAGCTTCTAAAGCCCGAATTACTTCAGACTCATTTGCCGCTGCGATCGGTGAGCAGCTATGCCAAGAACTAGTACGGAAATGACGCTCATCCGCATGTTCTGTACCGATACGATAGCCTTGAGACAATAGCTGACGAATCCGCGCCAACATATCCGCGCTGAGTTTGCCAGCAGCACCACCACCGTAGGAACTATTACTAGAGTTACTGACCTTAACCGCCGTCCTTGTTGCGGCAATGGGTTGACCGCCAGGACGATGTACTAGCAATTCCACCACCCGACGTTTTGCTTTGGTATCCACACCCACAAGACGCACATATTCATCACTATATTCAGCAATATAGGACTCTAAAGCAGCGATCGCTGCCGATGGGCTATTTGCAGTGATGGCAGGAAGGGTTTGCCAAGAAGTTGTCCGAAAATGACGCTCATCAGCATGTTCGACACTAATCCGATGACCTTGCGCCAAAAGCTGCCCCACGGTTGTCGATACATCACTGGCAGCACCATTACCATTGCTACTGCGAGGAGCGCTATAACTGGTCGTAGCATTACCGCCGCTGGACTGACCAATGCTCACCGCATTGCCGTCAGCTCGTTGAATGATGGTTTCGACTACACGACGCTTAGCTTTAGGATCGACTCCTACTAAACGTACATACTCACCTTCATGCTCTGCCAAGATATTATTTAAAGCCGCAATAACGCTGGATTCGCTTGAAGCATCGATCGCAGGACCAGTCATCCATGCAGCCGAACGAAAACGGCGAGCATCGGCATACTCAGTACTAATGCGATAGCCTTGGGCAAGGAGTTGGCGTACTTGACCAGCAATATCAGCATTGCTACTGCTAGCTGCGCCATTAGACGAAGCTTTTGGCGCGCTGTAGCTAGGGCTAGCCCCATTAGAGTTGGTGTTACTGATTACCGCAGGCTTGTCGCTAGGACGTTGGATGATAGTTTCGGTAAGACGACGCTTTGCCTTGGGATCTACACCAAATAAACGTACGTACTCGCCTTCATTTTCGACCAGTGCCGCTTGAACTGCCGAAATTACGGTTGAGGCTTCAGATGAGTGTGGAATTGCACAGGATTGCCAAGATCCAGTGCGGAATCGACGCTCATCGGCATACTCCGCCGCGACATGATATCCCTGAGCTAAGAGTTGTCGTATTTGCTGCGCTAAATCCCCAGTCATAGGTTCGTTCCTCTGTGCGTTTGTATTTGTGCTTGGGTATGTACTTGAGTTTGTACTTGAATTTGTAAAATTTTGATTGGTTTGATTAGTTTGATTAAAATCTTGCTTCTTAATTTGCGGGCTAACAGCAGAGTTGCTAATGGGCGGTGACGAATTCTGTTGCTGGCGAATCGGTGTAATGCAGGCAATATCAGCAGCACAGCGATAGCCCTGTCGCAAGGAATCGTTGATACCGATAACATGACTCGCAAAATTTTGGTCTGATTCCCGTACATTCGGTAGCAGATCGGCTTGTTGCTGCGTTGTAATCACTGCACCAGAGGGAACATATCTACCCGCAGGAATTTCTACATCTTGGACGAGAGCATGTAAGGAAATAATACAGCCGTCTCCAACTCGCGCATTAAATACCGTCGAGCGGAACCCAATAAAGCAATTATTGCCAACATACGCGGGACCGTGAATTAACGCCATGTGCGTGATTGAGGTGCTATCGCCAATCCAAACGGAATATTCTTTTCCGTCATCGCCAATCACGCGACCCTTTTCGAGCCCATGAATAACAACCCCATCTTGGACGTTTGTACTATTACCAATGTGAAAAGGATTGCCCTCATCCGCACGAATTGAGGTGCCTGGAGCAATCAAAACATTAGCGCCGATATATACGTCGCCAATTAGATTGGAAAAAGAATGGACGTAGGCGGATGGATCGATTTGGGGTTCTGCCAAATTCCTAGACCAAGGTGTAGGTGGGGCAGCAAAGCTACGAACTACCATAATGAATCTGCACTTCTAAGATTTTTGCCTATATCTCGATTCGCAAAACCTAGACTATAAGAGCTTAAAAGTACTCCTCCAAATAACAACTTAATCAACAACGTTGGAGAAATATTATTGACTAGCGCTGATTGCCGAATATCTAACTTTGAATTAACTTTGAATATTTAGTTCTGATTAGTTCTGAATATTAGGTGGTACTTGCTAATAAATTATTAGTAAATTTTAATGAGTTATTAATAATTTATTAATAATTTATTAATAAAAACCACTATTGCATTCTCTCACTATATTTTTTGCTATAGAGAGTGCGATCGCTCAGGCTCACTGTGTCGATGATCGCAATAACTGCTGCATCAATCGGACGATTCTCGCTGTTCAGCACCTGTCTTGCTCCACTTCCACGGGTGAATAACACCCATTCATCCACGCCAGCGCCAACTGTATCAGTTGCCACTTCATATTCTGAAAGCAACTGCCCTTGCAGATCGACAAGCTGCAAAAGCAGAAACTTGGTTCCAGATAAATTGGACTCCTTATAGGTACTGACGACCGTACCGCAAACTTTAGCGATTTGCATATCGTTATAAGTACGTAACCATAAGTACGTAAATAGGTGTGAATACGAACAAGTCAAGTGCTGGACAAAAGCGATGCTGCTACCCAAGCATAAAAAGCGGCAGCGCTAGTTAAAACCTAACTATGGACGATTCATAGGACGGATAGAGTTAACATTGTCACGGAATTGCTCGACTTCTTCGGTGTAGCGAATAGGTAGAACGTATTCGAGGTTTTCGTGAGGACGAGCAATGATGTGGGTGGAAAGCACTTGTCCGCCGTTTACACGTTTGACAGACTCAGTACCAGCGGCTACAGAAGCTTGCACTTCGGATACGTCGCCACGAACGATTACGGTCACACGACCGCTACCGATCTTTTCGTAGCCAACCAAGGTTACGCGAGCAGCCTTGACCATAGCATCTGCTGCTTCTACAACGGCAGGGAAACCAAGGGTTTCAATCATTCCAACTGCGATCGCCATAATTCATGTTCTCCTAAAAAACAAATAATGAAATTAATGAAAATTTAGTCTTTTGATACCTTTTTTCGAGTGTCTTTTTGAGACAATCTTAAAAAGCATATTTAAAAGGCAACCTTAAAAGGCAAACTTAAAAGGCAAATTGTTCTACTTCTCGCGTATAACGAATAGGTAGCACATACTCTAGGTTCTCATGTGGTCGAGCAATGGTGTGAGTCGAAACAACTTCGCCCCCATTAACTCGATTGGCACCTTCAACACCAGCAGCGATCGAGGCTTTCACTTCAGAGATATCTCCTCTAATGATGACAGTTACCCTTCCGCTGCCGATCTTCTCGTAACCCACAAGGGTGACACGAGCTGCTTTGACCATAGCATCAGCCGCTTCTACAATTGCGGGAAAGCCTCTAGTCTCGATCATTCCAATAGCGATTGGCATAATTTAAGCCAGTATCCTTACGAATCTCTAAAAAACTGAAGTTCTCGCGGTTGTATCTATCAAAAGATGTAGATGCACGAGCGCAACTATTGATCTTAGCTACGATCGGTTCGCTTGAAACATCAAATTTCAAATTTTTAAAACAAAATAAAAAAAGAGATGACGCTTGGCGCACTTTTGCCGCTACTTTTTAGTAGCTGGCTTTTCGCAGCTAATTTACAGATGTTTGGTGACTCCTTGTGGCAATTAATTTCTTAATCAATCATTCAAAATAATCGATAAGTATTTATTACTACGGATATAGCCATTTTAAATCTGAATAATCAGAGAAACTGAATAATATAAATATATTCAACTCTATCTTTATATCTACGATAACGAGTGGCGGTACATTTGACAATATAAGCCGTCATGATAAATCTAAATAATGGATATAATCTTGGCTTATTCCCATTCCCACACTGGATTTGCGGTTAGGAATCTGGTCGGTAATTATTTGCGGTAACTATTTGCGGTCAAGGTTTAGCGATCGCCGATGGCAATGGTTTCCACTTCAGCAATTTCTAAGTTGGGTAATTCGACTAGCTCTCGTTCCTGCTCTTGGAGCGCAATCATCGGAATATTTACGGGTACTGGGGTTTCAATCCAATATTCTGAGGTTGGCAAAGTTTCTTCGAGATCGTCTAGAGGACGAGGAATGATCATGAGAGTATGAAATTCACCAATACGCTCGGCTTCGTACATGCCTGCTTCGATCGCGATCGCCACATCAGCGACATTCCCCCGAATAATCGCCGTACATAAACCCGCCCCAATGGTTTCATAGCCTGCGAGATGCACATCAGCAGATTTCAACATCATATCGGCAGCGCCAACCATCGCTGGAAATCCGCGTGTTTCTAACAGCCCGATCGCTTGGTTGCTGAGGCGACTATAGCGCCCATCGGTCAACTGGCTGAGACGGCTACTAATGGGTAAAATTGCCTCCAAATTTGGATAGGGACGCGGGATCACGATGGTTGACACTAGCTGCCCAAATTCCCTAGCGGTTTCGGCTCCTGCCTCCACAGCCATACGCACATCCGTAATCTGTCCCCTCACGATCGCCGTACAAAAGCCATTGCCGACTTTTTCATATCCTACTAGTCGCACTGTGGCTGATTTGAGCATCATATCAGCCGTGCCCACGATTGCAGGAAAACTAATAGTTGAGACCATTCCCAAAGCACTTCCTGAGAGATCGATTCTTTGAGATGCACTACTAGACATTAGCTAACTACGGTTAAATACTGTGGGTAAATATGGGTGTGTAAATACTCTGGGTAAATACTCTGGGTAAATACTCTGGGACTACAAAAGAGAATTAACAAAAGAGAATTACAAGAATTCCCCAAAATATATAGTGATAGTCAGATGAACTATCTTCACTGTCAATCTTCATTGTATTTTACTCTCTTCCTACTAAAAAATTTGGAGAGCACCAAATAGGTACTACAGCAATTACCGATCAAACGAACCACAAGAAAAATTCTGAAAGCGTTGCGAAGCAACGCTTTCAGAATTTTTCTTGTGGTTCGTTTGATCGGTAATTGCTCTGTAAGTAACGTGAGTTCAGGATAATTTGAAACGGGCTTTGATAATTTGTTTTTTAATTACTAGGACATAAAACCTAAGAGTGGATTGGCGGCGGAGCAACGCCAATCCACTCTTAGGTTTTAATTTATCCTAAGTCAAGTGACCGTAGCTATTGAATAGGTAAATCGGTAAAGTTAGGATTGCCGTATTCGCCATATAAGCATACGCTATTCGCCTAGGTTGGATGTTTTGTGTCTCCTGCCGAACTATTTACCAACAAAGATCGCGGTATTTTCAGGTTAGGGTGGACTATACAAATTTTTGTCCAATCTAATCCCCACAGAAATAAAAATAGTACGACAGCCTCATATCGATCTTGGCGATCTTGCTTGACGGTCTTGGTTATAGATTGAGGCTGATATTGCTTACAGTCTGCTATCTTTTGGTTGAATAATGGTGAATAATCTACTCAATATGTTCAAGATGTCTTGACGCTAGGAAAATGCAACTGCCTGAAGCCATACCTAAAAAAGAGTGCGTTTTAGTCGTAGATGATACGCCGCCTAACTTACACTTGCTAATTACCATGCTAACTCGCAAGGGATATCATGCAAGAGGTGTGGAGGATGGTTACATGGCACTATCAGATATCCATAGCGATCCACCTGATTTGGTGTTGCTAGATATTAATATGCCCCATATGAACGGGTTTCAAGTATGTCAGCAATTGAAGTCCAGCGTGCTGACCCGTGATATTCCTGTGATTTTCATAAGTGCGCGGGACGAAGTATTAGATAAGGTTGAAGCTTTTGCTGTCGGTGGGGTGGACTATATTACCAAGCCATTTCAAATTGCCGAAGTGCTAGCGAGAATTGAGAATCAGTTGACCTTGCGACGATTACAAAGACAGTTGCAAGAACAAAATGAGCGGTTAAAGCAAGAGATTAACAGCAGAATTATTGCGGAAACATTGCTACAAGAAGCTAATGAGAAGTTAGGGCGCTTGGTCAACTTAGATGGGTTGACGCAATTAGCCAATCGTCGGTGTTTTGATGAGTACCTTGAACAGGAATGGCAGAGGTTAGCAAGGGATCAATTGCCACTGTCTTTGATCATGTGTGATATCGATTTCTTTAAAAACTACAACGACACCTATGGGCATGTGGCTGGCGATGACTGTCTCCGCAAAGTATCTTCGGTGATTAAACAATCGGTGCGTCGTCCAGCGGATTTAGCTGCCCGTTATGGCGGCGAAGAATTTGTTGTCGTTTTACCAAATACTGACATAGAAGGTTCTATGGCAATTGCAGAAGTTATTCGTAAGGGGCTAGTGGATTTGATGATTCCCCATGATGATTCGGCAGTTAGTACATTTGTGACCTTGAGTATGGGGGTAACTTCCTTAGTACCTATGGCTGATTCTCATCCTTCGGTACTACTTACGGCTGCTGACTACGCCTTGTATCGAGCTAAAGAGTTAGGACGGAATCAAACCTACCAGATTGGTTAGTCAGATTGTATTAAATGACACGGCAATTGGCGGGACGACAACGATCAACTCTAGGGTTAAATATGCTGTCGTTTACCAGATGACAGCTATTGATGAGGCAGCTAGACGCTAATCCAACTATAGATTTGATAAACCATCGCGCGTCGTCAGAATGGCTATATTTTCCAAGCTCATAACCTGCACCATAGTTTAACGGCTTTGCAAAACGTGAAGATGGGACTGGAATTGCATAATCATCTTTCGCTGCAAGAAATGCGCGATCGCGCGGCTGCCATGCTCGATCATGTGGGGCTTGGCAATCGCTTAGATTATTACCCTGACGATCTGTCAGGTGGACAAAAGCAAAGAGTAGCGATCGCCCGTGCGCTCGTGAGCCGTCCCAAGATCGTGTTAGCGGATGAACCAACTGCGGCGTTGGATAGTAAATCTGGGCGCGATGTGGTGAACTTGATGCAAAACCTAGCCAAGGAGCAGGGATGTACGATTTTGCTGGTCACTCACGATAATCGGATTTTGGATGTCGCCGATCGCATTGTAGAAATGTCGGAACTTATCAACGTAGCCAACCATTTCTGAATTTTTGTGGCGGGAAGCATCCAGAAATGAATCGCCGATAACCTCTCGGAACTCAATATAGCAGCCGACCATTGTTATTTGCCTTAAATCGGTTGGAAGCAGACAACATTAACAAACTTAGTGGGTTTCGGTATAACGTTCGCGATCGCCCGCTGCAAATAACATCGAACTCTAGTCGTAATCTCTTAGCAGTCGGTGTGAATTGGGATTTTTATACTTGGCGATCGCCATCGTCTTTCTGATTTTTCATCATTGATGTGCCAAGGCGATTGCTTCAATGTAGGAGCCTTCCCTGAGATCTCATTTCGCAGTACCACGTAGGAGAAGAGTGCTGAGAGTTTCCTTACCTCACCCCAGATTAGGGCGAGGGGCGATCGCACTGCGTTGCTGTAATAACCAGACTAAACATAGTCCAGTGATGGCAGCATGGAGGATAAACCCACCCAAATATATAAAAATTCTTGGTTCTAGTATAAAGAACGGACTAAATAAATTGAATACAAAGTCAGCATCCCCAAAGAATAGTAAGGGGAAACTACACATCATGCTTATTGGACTAATCAAAAACCATAAGACCGGTTTCCGTCGAGATGCCTGCGTAAAGTGCGGAGATAGAGCTTGCCATTGAACAAAACCAACAATAGCTCCCACGATGACACCGATTGAGAGGCTTTTCAACCAGATAACATTTGAGGCACCCTCCCAAGGTTTCATTTGCCAGATGATTGACATAGCGACCGCACTGTAAGCGATGCTGCCAGTAATCCAGTACTTAATATGAGAAAAGTACTTTCTTAGAACTAAAACTTGAAAGATTCCTATGATCGCCCCAGTTATGATGCCACCTAGCAAGGAGCTAATCAACAAGCCTTCTGAACTGACCATTTTACCCAACCCAGGTGTTGATATGAAAGCAATGGTCGCGACAGCAAGCAAACCACAGGAAACACCGATAAATTCACTGGTTGCTGAAACAATCACCCATATCAGCCAAAACTTCCATAAGATAGGATGTTTATTCATAATATTCTAATTAACACCCAAATCTTACATTGAATTTATCGATCTTGCCTGAGAGTACACACAACTTTTTTAACAGACTCTTTGGATTGGCATAACGGTCTAGTTGAGCCGCCATAGTCAAGCTTTGGCTTTTAGAAATCGCTTTCGATAAGTTGGCTCCAACGCAGTGTTAGGCTTCTGGACTTTAGGAGAAAGGGATAAAAAGAACTTGTCCTTCATATTCTTCGGGTTCGCTACAGCAAATAAATAGCTCTAAATCATCAATAATTTTACCTATGGGTGCTGTCGCAATCACTTCAACAACCCCAGCCATAGGTAATCCTTGATTGATGCGCTCGTATGCATACATCGTAATAGTGGCAACATCATGGGTAAGCAAGATACGTTCCTCGTTAGCAGCCCATTCCAAAATAACTGGATCATCAGTGTGCATCAGCCCTACGTCTTGGACACGAACTAAATCTAGTTTAGGCAAACGTCTCATCAGACCACGCAATATAGCCCCGTTAAAATTTTCGTCAGATAGAAGGCGCATTTTGCCTCGATTCCTTTTGTGACTGACGAGTAAGCAAGCGATGCCTCAGATCGACTAAGTTGTGCTTTTCAGTAAGTTGTTGCCTGAGTTTTTGGGCTTGTTGATTGCGCTGCTCTAAATAATTGTCGATTTCCTGACGATGGTTTAGATAGTAGGCAATCGTACTGTATATGTCTTCTAACCTCAGAACTGAAAATTGAATAGCGATTTCTTCAGGAGTGCAACCATTGTGGTATGTAGCGAGTAGACTATCTAGAGTCACTCGGCTCGAACCTATACGGATACCTCCTGCTTCATCCCAACGTAAAGGGGGAAGGGCGGATTGAAACTTGGGTGGGGCGCTCATTAGGGACATATTGCACCTGAATTGAACTGTATTGTGACATTCTAGCAGGAAGCATTATGCTTTGCCGCATTAAGTGCGATCGCTGATCTTGTAGGTTGGGTTAAGGAACGCAACCCAACTATGAGAAGTCATAACCTCATTGTCGAGTTACTACGCTCTCTCTGACGAAGTGAGAACTCAGATTTTATTAGCGAGGAAATATTAAGGGAAGAAATAAAGGCAATGTTTGGGTCTGTCACCTTGTATGGAATAAAATGTAGGTTGGGTTGAACGAAGTGAAACCCAACAAACTAAGGTAAGGAATAAAAGCAAGGTTGGATTTCGTCACCTCAGCCCAACCTACAAGATCGGCGATCGCACTAGAATGGCAACCCAGGAATACGAATAGGGATTTTGGGTAAAATATCTCTAATGATTTGACCTGCTCCCGCGCTACACTGAAGCTTGAGTTTGGCTGATGCTTGCGAGCCTCTTTCATTAGTAATTGATGCGGACATTGTGTAGTTTCTTGTATCACGACAATCGTTACCACTACAAATACATTTTAAGTTTGAATTTATAGTGCTTTTCCCATTCGGAGATGAAACCTTACCCTGATCGGTTGGCGCACCAATCACATATCCACTAATCTGCCAGTTAAGGGACTTTTTACTCTTGTCAGAATATTCAATAATTAAAGCGGTTGATTGCTCCCAATTGAGATTGCAAACATCCACATCCTTCTGCCCTTCACAGTAAAACGCAGTAATCTTTGGTTTAAGACGCTTCCAGTATTCAGATCTAAGCTTGTCAGCAAAATTCTGACAGTTGTTTCCGACAAGTACATAAGTATCTGTTGATATCCTACACCTGTCTGGCAGCATATTTGGCAAATCACCTAATACATCGTTCATTATGTCGGAGTCATATGTTTCTTGATCAACCACAACAAAGCGTAAAGGTTTGGTTTTTCCACCTTCAACCTCCGTACCTGAATTAATTTGATTGCTGGTATAGCTAAACAGATACCCTTCAGAAATAGGCGCACCACTTCTTGTCCCGTATCCAATGTTGTTGGTTATATTGCCATTGTTACAAAAGAAAAGGTGTTCATGTTCACTTTGTAGATCGACCTTGTCTGCAACACTTCCTGGTTTACCAGGGTTTCCACCAAACAAGTGCCTCTTTGCAAACACGGCATACTGATCGCTCTTGCTGCAAACAGATTGCGATACAGGATATGCACAAACTGGAATAGCTAAAACAGCATGAGTGCAAACTACTGCAAACCCCGCGATAACATTCAGAAATGTCTTCATATTCTTTATAGGTAAATCTGTCAAACCCTTAAATAGCTTTCCCATGAATCTAAGTAGGCTAACGGTTCGGGTCAGCGGTTGTCCAGATCTTTGCATCCAATCCAAGCGGCTTCGGTCAATCCGCTGCACCTGAATTGTTAGGATGCTGAAGGCTTTTAGATGTGGAATTTTGCCGAAATAGCTCATAATGCTTCGTCAAAGCTACCGAGTCTGGTCGTACGTTTTTTTGTTGTGGCAAAGATATAGTTCGACCTTCGTATTTTACATAGGACGTAGCCGATAATTGGGAAGAAATCACAATTTTATAAGTCTCAGGATGAATAGATAATAAGTGCAAGTCAAAGAGAGTATGTATATCTGCTCTTAGTAAGAGACCGTTAGCTACATGGTTAGTTCTATCACCTTTATACGAAATGATATGTGCTGCTTCAAGGGCTGGTTCAGCATCACATCTTGTCACTTGACACTGATAGTTATAAACCTCTAATAATTTACGACGAAATTCTGCTTGTCCTTGTCGCTGCACAATCGAAGTTATTACTCGTTGTCTTGCATCTTCAATGTTGTCAGCATCAAAATATCCTTCAGCTTCAATTAACGAACGCTGCTCGAAAAGTTCAGGCTGTTCGTATCCCGATACTGTTGAAGTAGATTTTAGGGAAAGCGGATAAGCTTCTTTTACGAGAAACTCAGCAACTTCCTCTAAATTATCAGATGGTGCAAGCTCAAAAAAGAAAGGGAAGTTCTTTTCCCAAGTACTATTGATCTTTGCTCGCTTTTGAAGATTGATCGTACTTGGAACTTGAAAATCTAAATCTGGTTCAGCTCGAAAGTAAATTCTTAAATTTGGACTATTTTTCCGATGGTAAAGAAATACAAAGCGATTGCCTGTTCGATGAAAGATTGCACAGGTATTTTTTGCCTCTTTACGGTCAATGCCCAAAATTCGCTCTTGCATTAAGCTAAGCAGAGCGTCACAGGTTGTTTGTGACTCAAAATGGCTATCTTCGTGGCTTGTCACAACTCACCCACAATGCTTCAATATCGGCACTTTAATTATGTTGCTTTATTTTGTGATCGCCAAGACCCTTAGAGAGCTATAGCGTTGCTTCATACAGATAACTTTCAAGCACCTGTCGCCACCAGAAGATTAAGCCGCCTAGCTATGTATTAGACGGAAAATTTCTATCTAATCTGACTATAGGGGATATAGGCTGAAAGTCAAATTTCTGGCTAATCACCCTATATGTCACATTATACGAAAACTTTCTGCCTAAATACCCCATACGTTATGTTATGAAGAAACTTTCTGAATAATCACCCAAATATCGTGTTAGCCCGACTAAATAAGCTTGGCGCATTAAGTCCAGTCGTCCTCTAATGCATCATCTTGACCTGTTGTTAGCAACGGATTTTTACCGCTCACTTACAATTCTATTTTTCCACCACTGAACAAATGGAAACCCTTCATAAATACTCCTTTCCACCATAATCCGAAATTACTAGTAATTTGATTTTCTGGTTTGTTTCTTTCTTCCGAACTTTCGCCTTTCTCTTTTGCAATAGCTGCCCTTGTTATTTGAAAATTGATTTTCTTTTCTTCTGTCAGTTCATTCGTAAACAAACTACACAAGGCTTCCGCATCTAACATTGCTAAGCTGATACCTTGCCCGCCAGGACCATAAGGATGAGCCGCATCGCCTATCAAAAACAGTCTGTCGTTGAACCATTTGCTTGGCAAATTGCCGTTGTAAACAGGCTGATGATACAAAATGGTTTTGGGATTGGCTTTAATCTCTTGAAAAACTTGTCGCAGATGAGGCGTCCAACCTTTTGCTCGCTCGGCTATTCTCTCGAACACCTCTTTGTCGCTTATGGCTTTTGCTTCCGCTTCACTCATGTGTATATGTGCCCACAAGAAATTATTGTTGCAAGTATCGTCTGGGCTTATTTTTCCGATAGAACCAAGGCCGATGTTGCCATTAAGAATATTAAATAAAGACATTTCTATTTTCTCATCGCTTGGATAAATGAAACCAAGCCCCAAGTAACCTGCATATCGCTTTTCAGAAGTACCGCCCGCATTTAACAAACTTCTTACTTTAGAGCCTACACCATCTGCACCTACTAGATATTTTCCTTGAATTTTCTTCCCGTCACTTGAAACTGCAACTACGTTATCAGCATTTTCAATGACGTTGTCCAACTTATATTTGTAGATGATATTTATTCCCAACTCATTGATACGTTCACGCAACTTTTCAAACACAGCCAATCGGGTTACGAGAATTGCAGGACTTGCATCTTTTTCATTTTTTACGTCAAACTTTATGTGTTTTGTGCCAAAGTACATCACCAACTTTTCTGTGTTTTCGCCAATATTGTGAATGCCAATTTTCTCAAGAACCCGAACGCCTTTAGCGGAAATCCTTACGCCGCTTGTAACTCCGCCAAAACTTTCTCTGGCTTCAAGCACTATGCAAGGTATTTTTTTTCTCAGCGAGCTGAATGGCAAGACTCAGGCCGGCAATGCCCGCACCAACTATAATTATCTGGTCTTTGTTACTTCCACTTATCATATTATTACCTCAGGGTATCTGTATTTATATCGTCTGACTGGCCGCGCCAGAATGATTGCTAACGTTCCCAATCACCCGCCGCAGATAACCTCGAACGCTCAACAGATAACCTCTCGGCGGTCGGGTGCATTGGGGTTGTTGTGCCGCTTATACCGTAACCATTTCAGCTTTTGTATCGGGTGGTACTGGCTCAAAATGCAGAACCATGATTTGCTCTGGACGCAACCCTAAAGACTCGTAGGTACGCCCATTGCGATCACTGAATTCAACTTCAAATGCAGCACCCTCCGCAAGCGTCTCAACGACTGTTCCAACCTGCCCACGCCATAAATTGCACTGAGGAAGGTCAACGATTAGGGCGACAACATCTAGTAACTTGACTGCATTATTTATCATGCTTGATTACCTCTACTGATTACAGAGGATAACAGGTCGTTAATTTTGGAATTTCTGAACCATGCTCAATGATCCAGCCACTCCGAAGGGTTGCACTTCTATTTTGCCATTCGATTGTGAAATCCAGAGTGTAGCGTTGCCCAAACTCATCTCGTCTTCCCAACTGGGCTTCTTGAACTTTGACGATCTCAAGCAGCATTTGACGTAACTCTCCAGCATTATCAGCCGTCATTCCAAGAATTGACGAAAAAAGCCGTGCTTTGTGCTTGCCATCGTCATGTTTTGAATTAAGGCAGTAGTCACGAAGTTTACGAATATCAACAATCGCATTCTCTGAATTTGGAATGAGCATTTTGGAGCAGCACTATGTCACAACCGGCTGTTGCACTTGAGTCTTTGCCAAATAGTCCCCGCTTCTGATCTAGTCGCTACCCAACCTAATGGTAAATCGGCTAACTGCATTACAGAGTGATCGAGTTCGACAATTCTTTTAAGCGCCACAACTTTAGCATTAGACTCACCAATTATCTCACCTGTATGGAATTGCCAAGCACCATCTTCTTCATCATGACTGACATACAAAATTGTCTCGCCATTCAATACCTGATGAGTTGTGAGAACGGCTACATTTGGCGGATCATTAAACAGCCAATCACTCATAAGCACAAAACTTGAAATCATGATTTCCTAAGATAGCGCATCCTACAGATAATGCTGATGAACCGCCCTACTAGTAACTCAAGCGGCACAACGTTTGAACTCACCCGCCTTCATTGACTTTGGATACCAGGGATAGCCTAACATAGAGTCGGGTGCAGTGATTTGTTATGTTGCTCTTACCTCAGGCTACGATTAAAGAAATCTGAGACTTTCTCTACATAAAGTTTCGGGTCTGTGTTATAGCTCTCTGGATGTTCTTTGGCGTTGGTTTCCCAATATTCTGCTTTTGGATAAGCTTCTTTGAGTTTGTAGGCATTTTCAACAGGAGTGTAGGGATCAATCTTGCTATGAATAATCAAAACAGGACGAGGTGCAATCTTACTGATTTCCTGCACGGGCTTAGACAATGTGGGATCGTACCCAGTGAACAAGTGACCAAACATCATCGTAGAAGGCAAAAATATCTCTGGTAAGCCCGAAGCGGATTGCCAATGTTTTTGCATAATCGGGTAAACCTCAGCGTAGCAACTATCTATGACAATTGAGGCAATGTCGGCATCATCGGCAGCTGCTCCGATGACACTGGCAGAACCCATTGATACTCCCAAGACCCCGATTTTCTGAGGTTTGAAACCCTTTTGCTTGAGCCAGTTTACAGCAGCGACAATATCATTACGCTCTGTGATGCCAAAGGTGAGCCGTGAATCTGAACTTTGTCCATGTCCTCGCAAATCTATCATCAGAATAGAAAAGCCTTGACGATTCATTTCTGCCCCAAACTCAGAAAACTTACCTGCAAACTCAAAAGTGCGGCTAGAGTTTAAGCCATGCACTAAGATTAAGACTTTATCGGATTTTTGAGATTTAATGTACCAGCCTGCTATCTCTTTCCCATCAGATGTCATTATCTTCACTTCTTCAGGCTTAGAGTTAAAAACAGAGATTTTCTGTGGGTCAAATATCCTTTTTGCCGTAGAAAGTTTATCACCTGCGATCGCAGAAATACCAAGATAAGCAACTACTCCAATGGATAGGATACTAATTCCAAAAATAGTAGTTACTTTTTTGATTTTCATAAATCATTGCTGCTTCGTTTTTGTTGCGACATAACTATGTATTAGACAGAAACTTTCTGTCTAATCTGACTATAGGCGATTTAGCCCGAAAGTCAAACTTCCGCCTAATCACCCTATATGTCACGTTATACGGAAACTTTCTGCCTAAATACCCCATACGTTATGTTATGAAGAAACTTTCTGAATAACTACCAAAATGGCGTGTTAGCCCCACTAAATGATCCTGACGCATTAAGTCCAGTCATCCGATGATTCACCATCTTGACCTGAACTTGTATCTCGTCTTAATAAATCATCAATCTCTTGCCAATTAACTAGACTCGCCTCAGCATCCTGCACTAATTCTCCCTTATGCAGACAAATAAGCCGATCGCACCATGTTTGCACTAGATCAAGTTGATGATTAATCATCACTACGGTTACAGGTTGAGGTAATTGAGTTAGCTCGGTTAAGGTATCTAATAGCAAATGGGATAAACCTCGATCTAAGGCAGAAGTTGGCTCGTCCAGCAAGATGACCTCTGGCTCCATAATTAAAGCTCTGGCGATCGCGATCCATTGCCTTTGCCCGAGGGATAACTCTAGCTCTGAGCGATTGAGCAACTTGCGATCGATTTGCAGTTTATCAATCCATTTTTGCGATCGCGCTTCAATTGCGCTCGGAGTAAAATTTTGCAATTGCAAAGGATAGGCGATCGCTTCCTGAACCGTCATCCCTAATAAGCTCGGCTCCTGCGGCACAAGCACAACCAGTCGTCGCAGGGTTTGAATGGGAAGTTCTTGAATATTTTTGCCGTTTAACAAAATCATCCCCACCGATGGATCGATTAAACGATTGAGCAAGCGTAAAAATGTGGTTTTCCCCGATCCCGTTGCCCCAATTAATGCGGTTTTGTTACCCTGTGCGATCGCTACGGAAATACCTGTCAAAAGTGTGCGAAATTTAGTTTGGTAACTAATTTGCTGCATAGCGATCGCTACATTATTGGCGATCGGCATGGATGTCAATGAAACCTTTTGCATAATGTCAATGTCTTTGCGATTAGCGATCGAGAAATTGGGACGCACCCTCCAATTCATTAAACCCTGTCTCAAGCGAAATTAGAGAGAACAATCACATATGTATATATGGAATCTTTTTCAAAAATTTTCTATGAAAATTTTTAGGCTACCTCTTCAAAAGCGACTTGCTCTTTTCTTTACAGGTTTATGCATATTTGCTTTAGCTACTCCGCAACTTGCACCAGTATCCGCTCAAAGCGTCCAAGCAACCGTGCAGGAAATCCTTGATGGCAATCAAGTGTTTATTCAAAATAGACGTGCATCGGTCAATGATATAGCCAACCAGCAGCAACAAGTACGCACGGGCGATTCTCGCACAGCACTCAAGTTTAATTCTGGGGCTGTGGCGCGTCTGTCCGCGAATTCGGTACTAACCATCGGTCAATGTGCTCGCCTGCGACAGGGGACGATTTTAATTAATGGGGCGGTGAATGCTTGTTCCTCATCGATTACAACGGGAGTGCGCGGTACGACTTATTTATTGACCGTCGATACATCAGGAAACCAGATGGTCAAAGTATTAGAGGGAGAAGTTGTCGTTAAGCGTAGCGCTAATCCTGAAGTTGAGCCAGAAACGAAACCAACCACAAAACCTACAAATCCAAAACCCACAAATCCAAAACCTTCGATCAATTCTGCATCAACTGAGACGGATAGCGGAACTTCGGTAACTCCTAAAGTTAAGCAGTTTTCGGCACCACCAACGGCTCCCTCTGGCAATAACGGTAACAGACCAATTCTCCCCCAAACCAATCCTCAAGACAGTCAGCCGCTCGATCCTCTAAACGGGCAGTTGCTCAATGACAAACCCATACTCAAAGTCGATCCGAATCTAAATGCTGGTACTCAGCTATCTGAGATTGTTTTAAAAGCTGGTGAAAAGGTCGAGGTCGATCCGATCGGAGCTTTAGGGATAATCCAAAAGTTAACTGAAAATGAATTCGTTCAACTACTCCAAAGCGAGTTGTTTAAGGGCTTTACCAATCAAATCCCTGGGATTGATAAGGTGCGAGATGTTTTTAATGGTTTATTCCCTGGCGCAAATTTCCCGATTTCACTTCCCAACATCCCAACACCAAATATTCCCAGTATTCCGATCCCAAGTTTACCGTTTTAATTACATTTAAATTTTATAGTCATAGCATATTTACGATATGACAAACATGAAATAGAGTTGCGGTGCAAAGCACTGCAACTCTATTTCATGTTTGTCATATCGCAGTCCTAAATCTTTTGTAGATTATTGGGTTTGTGGAAGCGCTGACGCTTCTACAAACCATTTAGGATTGCCATATCATCAAAAGAATAGATGCGATCCAATGAATAAGAATTAAAGGTGCATGGTGAAGTCGCACATCACTTAACTGATTACCATAGAGGAAAATCTTTAGCAAGAATAATCCGCTTCATAGTAAATTTTCGTAATATTACAGCAATTATCGATCAAACGAACCACAAGGGAATTTTTGAAAGCGTTGCGAAGCAGGGCTTTTAAAAATTCCCTTAGTTTAGGTTTGAGCGCAAAGCGCTGTAAAGTGCAAAATAGGCGATCGCTTAATTAGAGAGGCAATTCGCGCTGAAGGATAGCAAATAACTCCCGCGCGTGAAACTCAGTTACATCGAACGCACGCAAATTGCGCCCGAACTCACTGTAAACGTATGCGTTAGAACATTCAAAGCAAAGCGTAGTTGTAAATAAAAGCCCTTCCCGATCGTAAAATGCCAATCCCCAAGGTGGCATGTGACATCTTGCCGATTCGCCTAAAGAGAGACCTTTAAATAATCGGACGATATTTTGTGCCTCTTTACCATCAAACGATCGACGGTCTCGAACATCATTACAGAAAGACTCAGTCCAGCCGTCTTCAGGAATAATAGTTTGCCCGTCTAGCCTGAACAAATCAACCCGAACTGCCTTATCAATAGGAACTTCCCAAGCAGGAACTTTCCAAAAGCTCGTACTCATGCAATTAATCCTAATGAAATAGGGACTCGTACTAAAAATAGTTTTAATACTCTACTAAAAATATTGTTTGAACGAGTGTCCCCTGTGTCGCCAAATGTGATGGGACAAATCAATTCTTGGGTTTTGATTTGTCCCAAGATTAAGTGACTGTAGCCATAGCATGGACATAAGCGACATAGACTGAAAGTCAAATTTCTGTCTATATCCCCTATATGCAAAAAAGGAGCATTTTATCCCTAAAGAGAGTGATTATCTTGGATTTTAGCGGCGATCGCCTTAGCAATCTCCCTTAAAGCTTTCGCTGATGCCGACTCTGGATGACCTAAGACAATAGGCACACCGCGATCGCCACCTTCACGCAGACTAATTTCTAGGGGGACACAACCGAGCAGATCTACACCCAGCTCATCGGAAGCCTTCTTGCCACCGCCAGAGCCAAAAATATCGTACTGTTTGTCGGGCATATCGGGGGGAATGAAATAGCTCATATTCTCGACAATCCCTAAGACAGGAATACCCATATTTTGAAACATCTTCAAACCCTTACGAGAATCCAAAAGGGATACAGTCTGGGGAGTAGTCACGATGACGGCTCCTGCAAGGGGAACAGATTGAGTAAGCGTTAACTGTGCATCCCCAGTTCCAGGAGGCATATCCACAATTAAATAATCTAGTTCGCCCCAGTTAGCTTGATAGAGAAACTGCCGAATCACCCCATTAAGCATCGGACCGCGCCAAACTACGGGCTGATCCTTAGCGATTAAAAATGCCATCGAAATCATTTTTACACCATAGTTAAAGGCTGGCTCCACCACATCCGCGCCATTTTCCGCCTTAATTACCTTGACCTGTGCTGCTTCCATCCCCAACATTACGGGGACATTTGGACCGTAGATATCTGCGTCAAGAATGCCCACCTTGGCACCCATATCAGCTAGGGCGACCGCCACATTAACCGCTACCGAGGTTTTACCGACCCCCCCTTTCCCGCTGGAAATTGCCAGAACATACTTGACTCCTTCAATACCCTGCAAAGTATTGGTTGGGGCGGCTGGGGTAGCGATCGCAGGACTATTCGCGATTACTTTTACCCAGACATCGGTAACGGAAGCGATCGCCTTAATCGCTGTCTTACATGCTTGAATCAAAGGATCGCGTTTGGGGCTGTTGGGATCGCTCAACAATAGGGTGAAACTAACTACCCCATTGGACTTAATCGCAATATCGCGCACCATATTCAGATCGATAATACTTTTTTGGCGATCGGGATCGACAATGGGGGTTAGCGCTCGTTGGATCGCCTGAATATCAAGTAGATCGGTCATAGGTTTTAGAGATTAAAAAATAAAAAATTTTACTTACAGGATTTTATAGAGTTGTGAGGATGACAAAATGCAGTCAAAACATTGGCTAGTATGACTTTTACTGCATTTTTAGATTTGTTATCATCACAAGATGCTATTGCCTTGCCAAGATTTCATTAAAACCTAAATAAGAGCCAAAATAATCGATAAAGACTTATGCTTATGGGGAAACATCCTAGGATGTTGTTAAATTATTACTCTAAGTACCTCAGCAGAATTAAAATCCAGATATAAAACCTGCGGCGCATGCTGCGGGTGCACCGCAGGTTTTAGGGTTTTATATTTAATTAAGCCCACTTACTTATACCCCTGCAATTACCAAAATCAGTAGCTCTTTAAGATCAAAAACACTATGAGCAATCAAGTAAAAATTATGCAGCCTTCAGGAAGACTTGATGTCACAACGGCGGCTGATTTTCGACGACAAGTCAACGATATCGCCTCGGCTCCAACTCCACCTCAATACTTATTAGTCGATCTTCATGAAATCACTTTTATGGATAGTTCGGGTCTGGGGGCATTGGTTTCCGCGTTAAAATCAATTCGTAACAGTAATGGGGATATGGTCATTTGCGGTGCTAACGATCAAGTGCAGATGCTTTTTGAACTCACAAGTATGACTAAGATTTTCAAAATCTATACAACCATTGACGAATTTAACGCCACCTTAAGTTAACGTCAGTTTGGGTTAAGCTGGCAAAATTTCAAAGCCCAAAAGTAAAAGCCTTGCGTAGCAAGGCTTTTACTTTTGGGCTTTGAGGAAGGGTTTGCTTAGCAAACCCTTCCTCAAAGCCCGTTTCAAATTATTTACAAACCAAAACCCGTAAAGTTGCGCCCCTACGGGACGCAGCTATACTTAAATGATAAATCCCGCACTTTGTCCTTGCGATGCCTGCCAACTGCGAGCATCGTAATACAGGTCTTCTAAACAAATGCTATAGAGAGCATCCTTTAGCTTGCGATCCAGTCGTTGCCAAAGTGCAAAGGTCACCCAATCGGCAGCAAGTTTTTCCTGTGGCTTTAGCCTAGGCAAGGGATAAGTATCTTCGCCTACGGCGGTTAAAATTTCGCCTAGGGAAATATTTTTAGGCGATCGCTTTAATCTATAACCGCCTTGAACACCCCGTACGGATTCGACTAAATCAGCTTGCCGTAAGGCTATCAGGATTTTTTCTAAATATGGCGCAGGAATAGATTGGCGATCGCTAATTTCGCGAACTGAAGCTGGCTTGCGTTTTGCCCAAACCACCAGATCGAGCATCGCCTTCACACTGTAATGACCTTTTCTGGTTAGTTTCATCGATTCTCAACCTGCAAACAGAGAAGGTGCAAAGAGTATTCTCTGCTTATGATTGCCAAAACTCCTGAATAGCTGAAGACAAATCGACAGGAGCGGGCAACATCTCGCCACCACGCCAATCTAGTACCTGTACCAGAATCAAGTACCCTAAGCCCAAAATTACGGCGACAATGCCCGTAAAAACTGATATCCACTGCGATCGCTGCATAAGTAACTTTAAGTAAAAAAACAGATCGAAAATCTAAGGAAATCTATGAATTAGCAAAAATACACAAACTAACTGCTATTATCCCTCTTGAAATATCTTTAGTATCGATATTCAGCTAATTTAGTTAAAATCTAAAAACTTTGCCTTAGCAAGCTTAAGCTATATATCGAGCAAAGCTCTATTTTGATAGGAACAAACTTTCTCATTCTTCGTCCTAACACTTGAATACAGAAGACACAGACAATTGCAGTCTAGTGTAGATTTAAGTCCAGTAGGAGCGAGTAATTGATGAGCTACAGCCTATCTTGGTCAAACAGCATCGGAGTGTACGCACCCTCCAACCCCGTGTCCGTTGATAAGCTCCCCATCGTTGAATTGGTGCAAATGTGCCAAACAGAAGCGCAAACTAATCGGTCTGCGTTTGCAGAACTTATGCGGCGTAATCAATCCTACGTCGATCAGGTTTTGTATAAGCTCGCTCCCGACTGGCAAGATCGCGCCGATCTCGCTCAAGAAGTTTGGTTACGCGTTTATCGAAATATCAAGCGTTTGCAAGAGCCAGAAAAATTTCGTGGTTGGCTCAGTCGGATTGCCACTAATTTGTTTTATGACGAATTACGCAAACGCAAACGGGTTGGCGGTTCGGTTTCGCTTGATGCACCATTTATGTCTGGTGATGGAGATGAAATGAGCTGGGACTTGCCCAGTGCCGCCCCCAGTCCCATTGAAAATATGTCTACGCAGGAGTTTTATGAAGAACTGCGTCGAGCCATACAAGATCTACCTTCTAGCTTCCGTGAAACTATTGTTCTCAGGGAAATCCAAGGTTTATCCTATGAAGAAATTTCAGAAATAACTGGTGTATCGCTTGGTACAGTAAAATCACGCATTGCTAGAGCAAGATTGAAATTACAGGCGCAATTACAACCCTATCTGTCTAATATGTAACGAGGGGTGTATTGAAGTTATGAGTGCTAACCAAATTTTTAATAGTTCTATGATTATTCCCGAGGAGCGCTTTGAGTTACTAAGTGCATATATAGATGGTGAAGTAACTGAAGCGGAAGAGCAGTTAGTCGAACAATGGCTGGCTGAGGATGTTGATTTTCGTCGTCTTTATCAGCAACAATTAAAGCTGCGACAATTGCTAATTGATTTACCTGTCCCCGTTGCCGCCCATTCATCTGTGAAAAAAGAAACAGATGTAATGATTAATCGCGTCTTTTCTGAAATTGACAAGCGATCGCAACGCCGCAAATGGAAGTTAGCTGGTATTGGTATATCGGTTGCGGCAATAGTCGGTGTATTTGGCTCGATGTTTACCTTAAACTCTAATCCTCAATTTAGTCCAGTGGCAAACAGTATCAAGACTCCTGCGCAGGTAAAAGAAGAACCCATTATTATTGCAATGGAAGATCCGCTCGTCCCTTTGCCTAAGTCGAAGAGTTCCAAATAAAAGCAAAGGTTTGTAATTGTACCTTTGCGGAAAAGACAATAAGTTCGATTTACCTAGAGTCAAAAGCTGTAGCACATGCGCAGCGTTCGCTACAGCTTTTGGGATTTTATATTTAATTGCACTTAAATACTTAGAAATAATCCAGTTATACGAATTCCCAAAATGGCATTACTATTTTGGGAATCTCCAAACCTTACAGGGTTTGTCTTTTGTCTTCTATAGCTATAGCCATATAAGTTAAGACATAAAATCCAGAAGAGTGTTGCGGCGCTTCGCGCCGCAACACTCTTCTGGGTTTTGTTTTTGTCCTAACATAACTGGCTACTGCTATA
>NZ_LIRE01000392.1 GCF_001402795.1 Pseudanabaena sp. 'Roaring Creek' | reverse complement strand
TTAGAATTAATAGTTATTCTTGGGATAAAAGATACTCTGTTATAGCTATCAGATGAATATAAAACATCAATTTTAGCAATTTCATTAAATAAATAATGATTAATCTTCGTTCCGAACAATGTCCATTTAGTATGCTTTAGCAATCTATTGGATTTATCGAAGAAGAATTCTTCATTGTAAATTAGGATGACAAAAGCAAACCATAATATTAGACTGCTAACCAAGAGCCATGGAAGCTGTGGATTAACTATAAGTCCCCACCATGTAGCAAAAACCAACCGTTCGTCATATTTATATGAAAAAGATTTCTGATTAGACCCCACAAAGGAATTTAAAGAATCACTAATAGTATAACCTGTTAGTTTATGAATATCTTCAAATACTTCCATTTCACCAAGTCCAGTCATTAAAAGGACTCTGGCTCGATAAACTGGATTTTCATTAATCGTATCCCCCGTCTCAACAAGATCGTATGCTGAATATTGGACAAATTTATAATCTAAAGGTTTGGTCTTAACTAAATCGAAGAACTTTGACTTTGAGATTTGACAATTGACTTGCTTTGGTTTGACGCGATCGCATTCGATGTTAATAACCCCAGTTTTCGATGCATAGTGGAACGCAGGAAATAGACCTAAGTATAAAAAGGGAAGGTTAAAACAAATTAGAAATATAAAAGCCGATAGCCGCCCCCGAAATGTAAATGTATCTTTGCTGGAAATTAGAATTTCAGAGTTAGTTTGACTAACTATTTTAAGCATAACTAAAAATGCCCCCAAAGATTAATCAATAAAAAAATGCTATAGATTTTAGTTTATGACTTTTTCTGCCAAATCATAGTATTCAGCAATACATCAAAATTATCTCAAGGGTAAGGTGCTTGAACCTTCGGCTTTGGGAATGTCTACGGATGATGTGTTGCATAAAACTTTTCCCGATCTGCTCAGAGCCGATTTTACCGCAGGGATGGAGACGACTTTGGATGAAATCTCGGTGGGTAAGTTGGAGTGGCAAAGCTATTTGATTGGTTGGCATCAGTCCTATTTTCAGCC
>NZ_LIRE01000391.1 GCF_001402795.1 Pseudanabaena sp. 'Roaring Creek' | reverse complement strand
GGTTCATTTGATCGATAATTGCTGTTATAAGATATTTTTATATTTTTTCAGAAGACTGTTATTTTGATATCAAGGATATTATTCTTCTTTAGTGTCTTTCTATTACCCACTCATTCTTTAGTAAGTGGGCAGCATTTTGATGAAAACTATTTACCCATTAAAAAATACATGAAATTAGTCAAAAATCATGTAGTGGGTATTCCTATTAGTTTTAAAGATGAATCTGAAGCATTAAGCAAAAACTGTAAAATACATAGACTAAAGGACAAGGATAAAAAAAATTGTGTAATTGAAGAACGAGAATATGGAGGTGTATACACTAAACGCGCTTTTTATCAGCGATCTATAATTTTAAATATTTACGAACAAAATAGCGCGGGTGAATTTTATAAAGACACAGAATTTACGATTCTGTCGCCCTATGGAAGAGCAAAAATACGCTATGAAGATTTGTTGGGAGATGGGAAAGAATTTATTATAGTTGAAAACCTTGAAGGTGCTACTGGTTCAGGTGTTAGCCAAGATATTCTTGCAATTGTAGGTTGGCATCGAAATAAATTCGCTCCCGTTCTACTAGAGACAACGAGGTATATGGAAGCATTTTCAACATCTCATCGTCAACAAGAACTAAGGGCAAGCTATAACTTTCTTAATAAAGGTACAAATAATCTTTCTATAAGACTTGAATATGAGTTTTTAGCAATATTTTCAAAGCTCAATATAACAAAGCAATTATCTTGGAATGAGGAGTTGGCATGGAATGAAGAAAATTTTTCTTTTTACAGCAAAGAATTAGAGAAAGTAAAGCTCAATAATTTTATTAATAACGTCGAAAAAAGCATTATTCAAGTGCGTTTAAATATTTTAGATCTTGATATAAATAATCTAAGCTTTGAGTTATTAGATAAAACTAAGATTGTTTCGCTTTATACAAAATGGTTCTAAAATTTTTAGCTAGCAAAGTATGTTTGAGATATAGCTATAGTCAGTAATGTTAGGACAAACATCAAACCCAATAGATAGTTGCGGCGCTTCGCGCCGCAACTATCTATTGGGTTTGATGTCCTGACTTAAGTAAATATAGCTATAATGCCCGTTCTCATTTTGAGTTTTGTAAGAGATCTGATGCTTAATAGAGTAAGGCAGCGCAAGCGCTGCCTTACTCTATTAAGCGACTCTAGCGATGACAGTGCGGTGACGGGGACTATTGGCGATGATGGTAGGAGCGGCAAAGCCTGCGGCAACTAGTTCTTGGGCAAGATTGAAGGAGAAGTATTGATCGAGATAGGGTTCCGTGCTTTTGAGGAGGGTGAGGATGTAGGGAGGCATTTTCTGGTAGATATCGGATTGGGGATTCATGTCCATCATGGCGAAGTATCCGTTGGGCTGCAAAACCCGACGGATTTCTCTCAGAATTTGCCTTGTTGCATCTTGAGGTAATTCATGGAATAGCAGAAAACAGGAAACAAAATCCAAGGAAGCATCAGGTAAGGCAATGTTTTCGGCAGTAGAATGCATCCATTGTATTTGTCCGTTTTTGGTTAGTTGCGGATATTTGAGGTTGGTATTGTAGTTAGCGATCGCTAAAAAATGGGGTGACAAATCTAGCCCCGTAATCTTAGCAAGGGGATAGTTCTCATGTAGAGAGAAAGTACTCATGCCTACGCTACAACCGATGTCGAGAATATTTTGAGGTGCGGGTATTTTTTCTTTGACGATATCCAGATAGCTTTGACGCAGTCTGGCATCCCCTTGCACGGGTGGTTTATCGTCATTCCAGATGCGCGAATGGACGGCATAGGCGGCCACTTCAACTTCTGTCGCGGGTAACCAACCGAGATTCCCTTCTTCGTATGCATGAAAATGCTTGAGATAATATTCGGGATATTTTAAGTTGGGATTTTGAACTTTAACTAGTTCTGCCTCAAGATCCTGTTTTTGTAAATCGGCAACAATTTGTCGCCAGTTTACGCCCATCGATTCGGCGCGTTCGATCATCATTTTGCGAGCGCGTTGCTTGGCAAGGTTAAATAAAGGCGCGATCGCTAAAATGCCATTGACGATACGGGAGGCGAGTCCGATTTTAGGGCTAGGGGCTGAAGTAGTGATAGTCATGTATAAAAAATATTATTTCTATAAAAATAATTACTCTTTGATTTTACGTGACTTGATAGCGATCGCAGGATTGCCAAGATAGATCGTCATCGGCTCTAGCGATCGGGTCGCCACGCTACCCATCCCCAACACCGCCCCCTGAC
>NZ_LIRE01000390.1 GCF_001402795.1 Pseudanabaena sp. 'Roaring Creek' | reverse complement strand
ATTATACCAATTCACGAAAGTGTGACAACACTTTTGTGAATTAAACACCAAACCCAGTAAGGTTTTGAGATTTCCAAAATGGCGTTGCCATTTTGGAAATTGGTATTACTTATAGCTACAGTCACTTGAATTAGGACAAATCAAACCCCAAGAATTGACTGGCGGCGCGAAGCGCCGCCAGTCAATTCTTGGGGTTTATGTCCTAGTACATTTGGCGATAGCTATATATTTCAGCATGGATGGCTTTTGAGATTATCCGAACATAACTTACTGCCGCGAGAAAATGCGAAAAAATAATATAACTTTTGTATAACTTTTGCTATGACCTTTTAGTAACTTCTAGTGGTTGCTATATCAACGGAATTGATAGATAACTAGGTATATTAAAGGCATAAATCTATTTTCCGATTTAATTGAATCCTACTTCAGTAATTTTGGAGATATATAACTGCAATGTGAAATAGAGAATAAATTCCACTTTGCCCTATCTAGTGAGTTCCTAACTATTTCATTGCATTGCATTAGATATTTAGAGTTTCCCGTAATATTCCTACTACTTATGGGAACTCTTATTAATAGATTAAATCCTTTGGACTTTGCGATTGGTTGATCAAATATTTAACCGAATAAAGAATTGCAAAAGTCTAAGAATTGCCAGCATAAGAATTGCAAGTACAAGAATTGCATTGGATAGATATTAAGGTAGTAGAGAGGGAAGAAATGACTAGTTTTATCGTTAACAAATCGCAAGTGATTGAACTGACAGATAGCACAGATGAGTCTTCCTTTATTTCTAATTCAATGCTCAAAATAAAGCAAAGCAAATTGCTTGTCCATTCTTTTGGGAATTTTAGCGCTATTTGTCACAAGTATTTAAGTGTAACGAAACTCTTGAGCGTACTTCATAGCTTAGGGAAGAATGTAAATCGGTCTAACGTTAATTTAATCCGAGTGGAACCTGCCATTGGGGAAGCGAAACTTAAGAATTTAGCCGATGTATGTTTGAAATCCCACAAAGATGTTTACCTGAATTTGCCCCAAGCTGATGAATTGCCACAGGTGCGTAGAGCGATCGCTTGGACAATAAAGCGAACTTTTGATTGGCTAGCGGCTTTGGTAATTCTGATAATTCTCAGTCCTGTTATGTTGGCATTAACGGCGATCGTTGCTAGCACTTCTGGCGGGGCTGTATTTTTCCATCAGTGGCGTGTCGGAGAAAACGGCAAGCTATTTAGAATCATTAAATTCCGTACGATGATTGCCGATGCCGATAAACTGCATCATCTAGTAATGAGCGGTCAAACAGGGCTACATAAGTGTGAAGACGATCCGAGAATTACTCCTGCTGGTCGTTGGATGCGCAAGTATAGCCTTGACGAACTTCCCCAACTCTTCAATGTTTTGCGTGGAGAAATGAGTCTGGTCGGTCCTCGTCCTTGGGCTCTGTACGATGCGTTGAGGATTAGTGGCGATCGCCAAAGAAGGTTGAATTCATTGCCTGGAGTCACAGGTGCTTGGCAGGTGAGTGCTCGTTCGACGATGCTCGATCTAGATGCTGTAACGGATTGCGATTTGAATTATCTTCGCGACTGGACTATATGGTCGGATCTCAAAATTTTATTGATGACTGTTCCTAAGGTTCTATCAGGATTTGGAGCTTACTAAGTATTGCTTTCTCTTTCCCAGAAAGCGAATCTAGGGACTAATATATACTACTTTTCAGGCTTGATTTAATTGAATTAATTGTCCCTATTCCAGAGTTTGCCCATGTTTTTGCATGGGCTTTTCTGTATGAAAAAAGAAAGAGCGTCAGGATATCAAACCCAATAGAGAGTTGCGGCGCAACTCTCTATTGGGTTTGATGTCCTGACCTAAGTGAATATAGATATAGCAGTAAACTTAAAACCTAGAAGAGCATACCGCCCGCTTAGCGGGCGGTATGCTCTCTGCTTAGCTACATTTAATGGGGATGCAATCGAGGATGCATTAGGTTAGGGATTGGGGCATTACCGAGCAAATGAGTCTCAATAATTGACTGAATCTTCTTAGGAGTAATATGCCAATAGTAGATATTGTCGGGTAATACGAGCACCATTGGACCAGAACCACATAGCCCCAGACATTCACAGACTTCTACCGTGACATTAATCGGTTTCTGTTGTTGCAATATGGCGAGTATCTCAGGCGCACCATCTTTTTTACAGGTGCGATGTTGACAAACAAGAACGCGACGGGCAGGAATATCCAAGATAGCGATCGGGGGTTGAAGTAACTTAGAAATGTCACTTAAATTTTAACGCACCACTAAAACAGGTGCAACGCAGTGGTGAACAATATAATCGCTGACACTACCGAGCATCAATCGCTCTATAGATCCCAGTCCTCTCGATCCGAGTATTACCAAATCAACATTTTCTTCCTTCGCCACAGAGCAAATCACATCACGAGGTTGCCCCGTTTCTAGTCTGGTGCTGGTATCGAGATGACTAGCTTGACAGATGTCTTGGGCTTTTTGGAGTAGCGCTTGCCCCGCATTCAAAATTTTGCGTTCCAGCTCGATGTCAGGCAGTCCGCGCCAGCCGACCCAGTCCCCAGTGGGCATCATCACTTCAGGAACATAGCTGCTAAGCGGTTCAACTACGGTCAGTAAAATAATCTCAGATTGCAGAGGTGCGGCAAAAATTAGGGCTTTGGCAAGAGCATGTTCACTTGCTTGAGAGCCATCAATAGCAACTAAGAATTTCATAGGTTTACCATAATGTAGAAATTATATTCTCTGTAATACTTGGTAAGTAATCTTGGTAAGTAATACAGTCGTTGCATATGTTGCATCTATAGCGATCGCCAAATCCGATCTTTTAAACTAAGGATTGTTGAGTCTATTTACGAGCGGTCAAATTTATGAGCCTCAAAATTTATGGAAAGTAAATGATATGGGCAATAAATGGCGCGTAACTGCAATAATCCGAGAAAAATCAAATTTGGAGATCCCTATATAACTATTACAGACCCAAATATACTGATAGCGATCGACAAGTTGTAAATCTTTGCTGTAGTTCATTTCTTTTAATATTCCATGACAAGCGATATTCGTATTGGTTTTGCTAATTCTGTAGGTAACACCCCCCTGATTAAAATCGAGTCACTTTCAGAAGCAACGGGTTGCACAATTTTAGGTAAGGCTGAGTTGCTTAATCCAGGCGGAAGTGTGAAGGATCGAGCGGCTCTGTTTATGGTGTTGGAGGCTGAAAAGGCTGGCACTATTAAAGCGGGTGGCACGATTGTAGAAGGTACTGCGGGTAATACGGGAATTGGACTAGCCCTCGTCGCAAATGCCCGTGGTTATCGAAGTGTCATTGTGATGCCTAGCAATCAATCGCAGGAAAAAATCGATCTGCTAAAGACCCTTGGCGCGGAAGTCGAGTTAAGTACACCTGCACCATTCTCTAGTCCCGATAATTATTACCATGTCGCTCGCAGACGTTCGGAAGAAATTGCTAATTCTTTTTGGGCAAATCAGTTTGAAAATTTAGCAAATTCCGAAGCTCATTATCAGACCACTGCTCCTGAAATTTGGGAGCAGTCTGGCGGTCAACTTGATGGGGTGGTAATGTCCTCTGGCACGGGGGGCACAATTGGTGGTGTGACTGCCTATCTGAAGGAGCAAAATCCGCAAATTGCTACTTACTTGATCGATCCGACGGGGTCGGGCTTATACAGCTATATCACTACGGGTGAATTTAAGGCTGAGGGGAACTCGATTACCGAAGGAATTGGTATTAATCGGGCGACGGCAAATTTTAATCGCGCTAGATTAGATGGGGCGTTCCAAGGTACCGACCAGCAGGTGATTGAGATGGCTCAGTACTTACTCAAGCATGACGGTTTGTTTGTTGGTAGTTCGGCGGCGCTGAATGTGGTTGGGGCGGTGAAACTCGCTCGTAAATTAGGCAAAGGACATACGATCGCGACCATTCTCTGTGATGGTGGTGGCAGATATCAAAGCCGAATGTATAACCCTGAATGGTTAGCAGAAAAAGGTTTAACTCCTGTGGCTAAGGGCTTGGAGTTTATTGATGACTGATTTGGGTACTAGTTTGGGCGTTGATGCGATGCCGAAAAAATATCGATGTATTGGTGTTGGCGTGGTTTGGGATCGCGATCGCCAAAAAATTCTGATCGATCGCCGTTTACCTGAAGGCGAACTGGCTGGATATTGGGAGTTTCCTGGCGGCAAAATTGAGGGGCAGGAGACTGCACCAGAATGCATCAAGCGGGAATTGCAGGAAGAATTGGCGATCGATGTTGCCGTTGGCGAACATCTGATCACCGTGGATTTTGAATATGAAACGTTGCGGGTCAGTCTGATCGTCCATCACTGTAACCATCTAGCGGGAGAACCACAGGCGATCGCTTGCTCGGAAATTCGTTGGGTTACCGTTGATGAATTGAGTAGTTATCAATTGCCTGCCGCCAACTACGAGATAGTCCAAGCTTTAAAAGCACAGACAGGGTTATAGAGTTGCGGCGCTTTGTGCCGTGACTCTATAACATGAATTTGGAATTCCCATAATAATTGAACTATGGAGATAGAAATTTACTGATGGAAGAAATCAGTGCAGACCAGATAGCCTCACAGCTATACCAAGAGGGGATTAGCAATTTTGAAAGTGGCAATTACCAACAGGCGATCGCCCTGCTCGAACGCGCCCGTGCCCTAGCAGTTTTAGAAACGGTTTTAGGCGGAGAAATTCTGGTATGGCTGGCGAATTCCTATGATGCTGTCGGCAGAACCGAAGAAGCGATCGCCCTTTGTCGGAGCCTCAAAAAGCATCCCGTTAATAATGTCCGAAAATCAGCACGTTATATGTTGGGAATTTTGACTGCGCCGCCCCTAGGCAAACTAGAGGGTGTAGTCTCGGAAGTCCCAATTTTAGAATCTCCTGATACCTATGAATCTAAGCCCGTAGCAAGAAAAACAACGCCAGATAACAGCGATCGCAAGCCCTTTCGAGAAGTTTCCCTCGACAAGCCAAATACCAATAGCCGTAATAATTTTCTATGGTTTGCGATCGCCATTTCGCTTCTGCTTCTCGCCCTATGGTCGATCCAGTCCACCTAATCCCAAAGCTCAAAATGGCGTAGCCATTTTGAGCTTTGAAAACCCTGACAGTGAATTGGCATAAGAAGAGAAGGTTGGCGCTTCGCGCCAACCTTCTCTTCTTATACCAATTCACGAAAGTGTGACAACACTTTTGTGAATTAAACACCAAACCCAGTAAGGTTTTAAGATTCCCAAAATGGCAACGCCATTTTGGGAATTGGTATTAGTCGCATCGGCTTTTTAAGCCTGAGTCTGAAGAAGCAAAACCGCAAACTTAAAAATGAATGGTATGCTAGCTTATACTTTTGTTAAGTTAGTTAAAGCAAAGTTCAAACTCAATTAATTAAATTTCAACTATTTCTGGGAGTAAATGGCGTGATGAGGCGAGCGATCCCCGCACAATGGTTTAATTTAGGAATGCACCTAGTTTCAATGGTATTTGGGCTATTTGGTCTAATTTTTGTACTGCCCAATACCGAGTTTATTGAAAGCTTGTCCGAAGCTGGTTTGCAAATCTTTTCATGGGGAATGCAAAATGGTGGTGCTTCTTACATGATTTTTGGCGCGATCGCCGCATTTCTTTATGGTAAGCAAACCATCGGGCTGAAACGTACCCTCGCTTTTTGTATTCCTGCCATTGGTTTGTCCGTTAGCAGCGAATTGTTAGGAACTAGCACGGGATTTCCCTTTGGAGCCTATTCCTACCTAAGTGGTTTAGGTTATAAGATTGCAGGTCTAGTTCCATTTACGATCCCCCTCTCATGGTTTTATATGGGATTCTCCGCCTTTTTAGTCGCAGCGACCTTAATGCGCTTTGGCACGGGATGGGGCTATAAAATTATGGCGATCGCCCTTGGCGCATTAATGTTAACTTCGTGGGACTTTGTCCTCGATCCCGCCATGAGTCAAACCGCATTTCCTTTCTGGGAATGGCATCAAGCAGGTGAATTTTACGGAATGCCCTATCAAAACTTTTTAGGTTGGTTTGGCACTGGCTCTTTATTTATGACCGTTGCCTCCATAATTTGGGGAAAAAATGACCAACCAATCCTAAACCGCCAGCAAATTCTTTTTCCGACCATTTTGTATGCAGGAAACTTTACGTTTGCTTTCGTCCTCAGCTTTAGCTCTGGTTTTTATGTACCTGCTTTGCTGGGTATTGTGGTGGGCGCATTACCCTTGCTGGTGCTTTACTGCACCACACCGAATGGTGAGTTAGAAGATCAAGCGATCGAGTCAGGCATCGCAGTTGTCGCCTTAGACTCACCTAAGTAGAATCACCCTAAACAAATAAAAAAAGAGGTGCTTAGCACCTCTTTTTTTATTTGTTTTATTTGGTTTACTTGCCCTGTAAGCTTTTTAGCTCTCGGAGAATCAACATCAAACCTTTATTCTGATGATCGATTTGCTCGGAAATTTTTTCCATACGTTGATTTAAGGTTTCGATATCTTTATCTTGGCGATCGATTCGCGTATTTAACTCGTTAAACCTTGCCACAACTTCACGCTGAATCAAGTTCTCAATCCCCTGCACCAATAAAGTCTCAGTCGAGGTGAGTCGATTGACAATCATTTGGAGGCTAGGTTCCTCAGAACGCTGTAACTCTCTGACCACCGCAGGGGTAGATCGAGATACTGATTCTGGCACTGATTGAACGGGCTCAGGTATTAAAAAGTTTTGAATACGGGATACCAATACATCCGCTTCAAAAGGTTTTTCAAGGAAATCAAACTCAGTAAATGGCTCAGGAACATGCTCGGTAACCTGTTCTTTAAGTCCAGAAATCATGATTACAGGAACCTTTTGCAATCCTTCGACACGACGGATTGCCTGTAAGGTCTGATATCCATTGTATTTGGGCATCACGAAATCAAGCAAAATTAGGTCAGGAAAGGCTCGGCGAGCAGCATCTAAACCTGATTTGCCATCACTTGCTTCTAAGACATCATATTTTCCCGCCAAAATGCTTTTAACCATTTTGCGGATCATTATGCTGTCGTCAATTACCAGTACTTTCTTTGCAGTCATGGATTTGAAGAATCCGCCCCAAATAGCTATGCCAGACCATCATATTACATCACAAAACTTGCTTGGTTGAAATTTTTTTCCGATCGCCTCAAGATGATTGGTTAAAGATGAGTGCGATCGCGTTAGACTTAAAAGGCTCATTTTCTTTCGGTTTTATGGCAAAACGCTACACTATTGATTCGTCACAAATTATTCGTCGTGTCGAAGAACTGATAAACGCCTCCTCCAATCGTTATCGCATTACTGTGCAAGTTGCCAACAGAGCCAAGCTCAGACGCTATGAAGATGATGATTATGACGATCGCATGATGAAGCCGATTTTACGCGCCATTATGGAAATGTCTGATGAAATTTCCCAGCCTGAAATTCTGAGCGACTGAAAGGCTTGAATTTATAGTTTGTCGTAAGTAGCTGGGCATAATTAAAACCCAGAATTAAAAGCTGTAGCGCACGCTGTGCGTGCACTACAGCTTTGGGGTTTTATATTTAATTGCACCTAGCTGCTTACATAGCTACTTAACAAAGTGCGACAAACTATAAATTTCTTAAAGGACTATGTTAAATTTTACGGATCGAAATTCAGCGAAAAAACTACTTCGCGGTGATGGTTGGCGGATCGGATTTCGTTCCGATGTTGATTTATATAAGGGTCTAGTTGGGGCGGAGAGTTGGGCGATCGAGTTAACTGAAAGCGAATTTAAAGATTTTTGTAAATTAGCTTCGCAACTCGCGGAGACGATGCAGGTGATGGCAAGCGAGTTGTCAGATGGCGAAAAGATTTGTTGTACGTTGGAGACTGAGGATATTTGCCTTGAGGTAAATGGCTATCCCCATGCCTTTAATTTGCATTTTCAGTTATTAACGGGACGACGCTCGGAAGGATTTTGGGATGAAGTTGCTGTACCTTTTTTGATTGAGGCGATCGCCCATTTGCTAAATTAAGACATAAAGGAAACCGATTTTTGATGGCGCGGCGAAGCCGCGCCATCAAAAATCTTTAAAGCTCTAATACCAATTCACGAAAGTGTGACAACACTTTTGTGAATTAAGAAGCAAACCTAGTAAGGCTTTGAAAAACTAAAAATGGCGTAGCCATTTTTAGTTTTTGTATAACTTGTCTAATTTGATTAGGAGCAAAATATGACCAGCATTGTTATTGAAAAAGACGAAACTAACTTAGAGGTAAAGCAACCATTAACCTTAGAGGAGTTTTTAAAATTACCAGATATAGACGCAAGTTATGAGTTAGTTGAAGGAGAAGCAATAAAAAAAACGTCATCCAAATTTTTTCATTCTCGACTAACGGCATCCTTTTGGAGTGAATTATCATCATGGGCTAATGGTTTTGGACAAGTCGCGATTGAGTGGTCAGTGACGCTAAAACGTCATGGGCAAGATTGGGCTCCTGTCCCTGACTTGCTCTATGTTTCCCATGAGCGTCTTGCCGCAGATTGGTGTGAGGATACACCTTGCCCCGTATTGCCTGAATTAGTGATTGAGATTGTATCGCCCGATCAGACTTTCAATCAGTTAGCCCAAAAGGCGATGGATTATTGGCACTGGTCAGCTAAAGCGCGATCGACATATTTGCATCTTTTTTGTTGGCATGAAATGGGCATTTCAGAATCCATCCCCCATTAGCTGACCAGTACCCCAAGGGAGTGGAGAAGTGGTCATACTGTTTTTGCCAAATGTTTTAGAAAGGGCGCTTAGCGCCCCAATGGCTAACTTGTGAGTTTATTGCATAGACTTTCGGGCGAGGCTGACGGCTTTGACAAAGCTGTAGACACCCACAGGTACGCTGATTAGCAAAATTGCCCAAGTAGTGGCAAAGCCAAAATCTGGTGCGCCGTAGGATATTTCGTAAATGCAGCCAACAGAGGAGATCGCCGCCACAATGGAAATAAGTAGAATCAATTGAGCTTTTATATAATCGGGTGACATAAGTAATATTTTGAATGATTAATTTGAATGATTAATTTAATGATTAAGATTTTGAATAAATTGATTGCTTGATCAAACTATCTGGAGAAACCTCATCAAAAATATAGCAATCCTATTGTAAGGACTTTGCGCGTTTGCTTCTCTTTTGCGTATACATTAAACGATCGCCATCTTCTAAAAGATATTCTATGGATTTACAGCAATTATCGATCAAACGAACCACAAGGAAATTTTTGAAAGCGTTGCGAAGCAACGCTTTCAAAAATTTCCTTGGTTTGGGTTTGAGCGCAAAGCGCTGTATGTCGATTAGGAGCGAATTCAACCACACCAACGCTACAGAGAATATCGTAACCACGCACCTCTTTTTGGTTATGCTCCTTCCTGATTTTCTCAAGACGACTCAATAGTAAATTGCTCGCTGTGCGATTAGTATTGGTCAACAAAACCACAAATTCATCGCTACCTAGACGACCAATGACATCGGAGCGAACTCCAGATACTTTAGAAATTCTTCTATAG
>NZ_LIRE01000389.1 GCF_001402795.1 Pseudanabaena sp. 'Roaring Creek' | reverse complement strand
TATAGTTGTTTTAAATAACTTGTAGACGGGCTTCGACTTCGCTCAGCCCTCGGTGTAAGCTAGCTGAGCGAAGTCGAAGCTGTAGTTTTTATTTGAATTATCTATAATCTTCAATCGTTTATAAACGTTTATAAAAAAAAGCTTCGACTGCGCTCAGCCATCTGTCACGTTGGCTGAGCGCAGTCGAAGCCTCTCCCAACTCATTTATACCAATTCCCAAAATGGCAATGCCATTTTGGGAATCTCAAAACCTTACTGGGATTGAATCTTTAATATTCGATGGTCATGCTCTCGTAAGTTATGCCACGGGTGGTACGAATTGTCTCAAGGGGCTTAGCCTTAATTTTGTTCGCAAATTGAGCTTCTGTCATTTCCAAGTTCACCGCATTATTCTCGACTTCACTATCTAACTGCGCGAGATCGCGATCTAGCTCGGCAAGACGATTAATGATTTGTTGTTGGCGATCGCATACTCGCACCAGTTCTTGTTGTAAGCGCTCTTTCTCATTGGCAAGCTGATGCATCTGAATATATAACGCCGATGGGGTTTTACGCAGAGGCATAGAACGCAACTTCGGTTGAATGGGGCGACGAGATGCGCGAGAAATAGTCATAGAATTTAGTCCCAATCGACATGTGATGGTTTGATTGTCAGGGAAAGTTTTGATGAAGCAATATGTGATTACTTTGTGATTACTTAATGTGTGATTACTTAATGTTAGAGGGTTCAAAGAATACTTTGTATAAAATAAACCCAACTAGAGCCATAATGCCAATAGAGATCGCCGCAGTGACCAGCTTAAACACAAAATTCAGCAATGTAAAAGCGACTAGACCAATGACGATAATTGCAGCGATTTTGGTCGCTCCAGTCAGACTATTTACCCAAGCAATGAGACTTCCCAGACTGCTTTTAGCAGCATCTACACTCTTTTCTACAGCAATAAATTCTGGCTCAGCACGTTTATTAGGATCGTGGGGCTGGCTACTTGCCTGTTGCTTGTTGCCCATCACTTCGCGTTCCAATTCACGAAAGCGCTCTTCAAGGTTATCAGTTTGACTCATAGCAGCAATGAATAAAAATCTAGTTTCCATTCTACCGTATTCGCATCTACCCTATTCGCAGAGATATAGCTATAGCCACTTAAGTCAGGACATCAAACCCAATAGAGAGTTGCGGCGTGAAGCGCCGCAACTCTCTATTGGGTTTGATTTTTGTCCTAACATTACTGACTATAGCTAT
>NZ_LIRE01000388.1 GCF_001402795.1 Pseudanabaena sp. 'Roaring Creek' | reverse complement strand
TATAGATAATTCAAATAAAAACTACAGCTTCGACTTCGCTCAGCTAGCTTACACCGAGGGCTGAGCGAAGTCGAAGCCCGTCTACAAGTTATTTAAAACGACTATAAAAGCCTTGCTACGCAAGGCTTTTACTTTTGAGCTTTTAAAAGTTGCCAGTTCAACCCGAACTGGCAAAAAATGTGAGCCTTATTTTGTGATTTCATGTATAGTTATAGATCGCACGATCTTTCATGCTCGGATCGGGTTATTTAGAAAATTGGTGAAACTTAGGTAAAGCTGATTTCCCCATACCTGTACGGCATCTACTGAATATTTAAACACCATGAGTTACGCAATCATTGAAACAGGCGGTAAGCAATATCGCGTCGAAGTCGGCAGATTTTATGACGTTGAGCTCCTCGAAGCCGAACCAGACAGTAAATTGACCATCGATAAAGTTTTGTTTGTCAATATGGACGGTGATATCTCCATCGGTCAGCCCATAGTTGATAGCGCCAGTGTAGAAGTTACCGTCATGCGCCATCTAAAGGCGAAAAAAGTAATCGTTTACAAAATGCGTCCTAAAAAGAAAACCCGTAGAAAGAACGGTCACCGTCAGCCCTTGACTCGGATCATGGTTGAAGCGATTAATCTTAGCGGTCAGGCTGCTTAATAACCAATCTTAACCAGAAATAAATAGATCGTAGTTTCATTTATTTCTGCATCTTTTAATCATTAAGAGGATCAACACAAAATGGCACATAAGAAGGGTACAGGTAGTACAAGAAACGGTCGTGACTCTAATGCTAAGCGCCTTGGTGTAAAGCGTTACGGCGGTCAAGTTGTTAAAGCTGGCAGCATTCTCGTTCGTCAACGTGGCACTAAGTTTCACCCAGGCAACAATGTTGGTCGCGGTAGCGATGACACATTGTATGCCACCGTTGATGGCGTAGTTACTTTTGAGCGTTTTGGCAAGACCCGCAAGAAAATTAGCGTATACGCTCCTGTAGCCGTAGAAGTTGCAGAAGCTGAAGTTGCTTAAGCGACTTGCTAAGTAGCTGGGCATAATTAAAGCCCAGAATGCAAGCTGTAGCGCACGCTGCGCGTACGCTACAGCTTGCATTCTGGATAATTTGAAACGGGATTTGAGAAGAGGTTTGCTAGGTATAGCTACAGTCACTTGAATGAGGACAAATCAAACCCCAAGAATTGAATGGCGGAGCTTCGCGCCGCCA
>NZ_LIRE01000755.1 GCF_001402795.1 Pseudanabaena sp. 'Roaring Creek' | reverse complement strand
TAAATAAACTTACAGCAATTATCGATCAAACGAACCACAAGAAAATTTTTGAAAGCGTTGCGAAGCAACGCTTTCAAAAATTTTCTTGGTTTGGGTTTGAGCGTAAAGCGCTGTAAAACTTAAAAGCCTGTGCCGCCCGCGCAGCAGGCGACACAGGCTCTGGTTTGATTATTTAATTATACTGACGTACTTATAAATCGTATAAATCGGAAATCACTGTAGTATTCTGGTTTTGCGGTATATATACATCGAACATGGAATATAAAAGGCTTGGCTCAAGCGATCTTTTGGTGTCCGAAATTTGCCTAGGGACAATGACCTACGGTCAGCAAAACACGATCGCCGAGGCTCACGAACAACTGGACTATGCGATCGCGCAGGGGGTGAACTTTATTGATACTGCCGAAATGTATCCAGTGCCGCCGAAAGCAGAAACTCAGGGCAGAACCGAACAATATATCGGTGAATGGTTAGCTCAGCCTCGCATCAAGCAACAACGCGATAAATTAATTGTAGCTACTAAAATTATTGGTACGGGACGCAATTACAATTGGTTGCGTGATGATGCGATCGCCGCCTTAAGTCGCAAAAATATTTTTCAAGCCGTAGATGATAGCCTCAAGCGTTTACAAACTGACTACATCGATCTCTATCAAATTCACTGGCCCGATCGCAACGTACCGATGTTCGGACAAGTAGCCTTTGATCCTCAGCAAGAGCGAGAAATGGTCGCCATTGCCGAGCAATTAGAAACCTTTGCCGAACTCATAAAGGAAGGCAAAATTCGTCATTTGGGAGTCAGCAATGAAACTCCTTGGGGGATCTGTGAATTTAGTCACACCGCCAAAAGACTGAATTTGCCGAAGATTTTATCAATTCAAAATGCCTACAGTCTTCTCAATCGTACCTTTGACAGTCACCTTGCTGAAGCTTGTTACCGCGAGGGAGTGAGTTTACTCGCCTATAGCCCCCTTGGGTTTGGACATCTGTCAGGTAAGTATCTCCAAGGTGTCCAAACCAATACTCCTACTAGGATCGGTCTATTTCCTAACTTTGGTCAACGCTATAAAAAGGTTAATGTCCATGCGGCTACTGTGGAATATGCAGCGATCGCACAAAAGTACGATTTATCTCCTACCCAATTGGCATTAGCATTTGTAAGAAGTCGTTGGTTTGTAGCAAGTACGATCGTCGGCGCAACGACAATGGAACAACTCAAGGAAAATATCGACAGTGCTAATGTGCATCTCAGTACTGAGATTTTGGCAGAAATCGATAATGTCCATGCTCGCTATTTTAACCCAGCACCTTGAGTAATAAATTCAGTGCAATCCTATCTCCCTGCTCTGGGAGATAACGTATTAAACCTCATTCGCATCATGAAAATGACCTACCGTAAAGCGCTAATCCCCCTTCTTACTGCTGTTAGCTGTCAAATTCTCATTGCTGACGGTGCAATCTCTGCCAATATCGCGGATAGCGGCAATGTCATCCAGTTAAATGGACAGACTTGGTCGGGGCGTTGGATCAAGAAAGTCGAGCAAGGACAGCAAAACCTATACGTACAAGAAGACTGGCTAACGGGTGGTTTAGGCGTACAGATGATGGATTCGGACAAAGCCGATCGCCAAAGACTGCGATGGTTTTCGAGTCCCACCTTCTCACAGGTTACCTTCGATAATACGGGGCGATGGCGCTATCTCTCCCTCGCCCCATTTACCGAGCAATGGCGGACAGAAATCTCAGGTACTACTCTCAATATTTATACCCCCGATGCCCAAATTCAATCTCTGCGCCGAAGCAAGCAGGTTTGGGGCGATCGCATAGCGATCGATCTCAGTCGGCGCACACCTTGGCGAGTCAGTCAGCAGGGTAATACGATCACGATCTTTGTATCAGCGGAAGTTTCACCCGATCTGCCCATTGGCTCCAATGCGATCGCGGGGAACTTGGTAAAATCGGTTAACGTATTGCCAATGGGGAAATCGACCCAAATTCAGATTCTATTGAATGAATCGCTCCAACCTGCGATCGAGATGCTCAGTAGTCCGTCACCGAAACTAGTCATCGATCTGCGGCGCGACTATATTCCCCCTAGCCTGACGGTACAGTGGGCAGAGGGGCTGCGAAGAATCGAACGGGTTGTCGAAATTCCCAACAAGCCCAAAACAGATAAGGAGCCTAAGACCATTAAATTCTCGGTTACGGCTTTAGAGGTCGATTTGAAATCCCCGCGATTAAGGTTACGTCCCATTTGGAGCAATCCCGATGGATCTCCTGATGGCATCATGGGTTTAATGCCATTGCCGCAAATGGTGGAACAGTCTCAAGCGATCGGTGCAATCAATGGGGGCTTTTTTAACCGCATTCGCAAGTTACCCGTAGGCGCAATTCGAGAAGGTAATCGGTGGATTGCGGGAACGGCGCTAGTCAGAGGAGCGATCGCTTGGAACGAGCAGGGTGAGGCGATCGTCGATCGCCTCAACTTCAATGAAGAAATCAGTACGGCAAATCAGGCAAAAATTGCTCTTACTAATCTCAATAGCGGTTACGTGCAAAGGGGAATTGCCCGCTATACATCTAATTGGGGTAGCATGTATATACCGCTTACCGAAAACGAACTGATCGTCGTGGTACGAGGCGATCGGGTCACGGCTCAATATCAGGGCAGTGCCGTCGGTGTCGGACAGGTTGCCATTCCTAGTGATGGCTATGTCCTAGTGGCAAGACAAACTCCTGATGCGGCAAATCAATTACCCGTGGGGATGACCGTTCGCGGTCGGCAAGCCTTCATTCCTGACAAGTTTGCCAACTTTCCCAATCTAATTGGAGCGGGTCCACTGCTACTCAAAAATGGAAGCTTATCTTTAGACGGAAAAGTAGAACAGTTTCAAGCAGGTTTTGATACGCAGGCGGCTAACCGCAGTGCGATCGCCACAACTAAGGAAAAAGGTAAACTGCTCCTTGCGACAGTTCAAGCTGCCCCTGACGGGGTTGCGCCCAATCTCCTCCAAACTGCTGAAGTTCTCAAAAAAATGGGGGCAGTGGATGCGCTCAACCTTGATGGTGGTAGTTCTTCTACCCTCTTTCTCGGTGGCGAAGTTCTCAATCGCTCGGTAACGGAGATCGCACCAGTTAATAATGCGATCGCCATATTTATTGCTCCTCCTCCCTCAAAACCACAATTTTAAGCAATACCAATTCACGCAAGTGTTGTCACACTTTCGTGAATTGGTATTAGTTGGAGATTAGTAGCATTGCTATTTTTTTGAATTAAAAGCTACCAATCAATTCCTCATCCTTTACAAAATTGTAAACAGGTTTTATGTTTCCATCAATGCGACATCCCTATCGATATGTATGGGATTTCTGGTATTATTTCGATCCCAAAACAGCCTTATATCACTTGTTTTATCTCAATGCTGATGAGATTTTGGTGCCATCGGCAAAGCACCATCATGCAGCCTGCGTAGGATATGCAGTTACTTCAGACTTCCTGCGGATTGAATGGAGCGGAGAAAAAGAATTTGATATTTTAAAACCTCCAAAGCACCATTGGGCAAACACTTCCATTTGGAGTGGAGATATTATCAAGATCAAAAATGGATTTCTCCTGTTCTATACTTCGAGAAATCGAGAATTAGATGATGGTATGACTCAAAACATTGGAGTTGCCTATACCGCCGACATTTTAAGTAATCGCTGGCAACTTTCTTTGATGCAAATTCCTCCTGGATATTGCTATCAGCTTAAAAATTCCCTCGGCGATCTATCGACCCATGCTTGGCGCGATCCATTCCTATTTCAAGATAATGGACAGATATATATGCTGTTATCCGCAAAGTCAACGAAAGAACCGATCGGACGTAATGGCGTAGTGGGATTGTTAAGCCTGAAAGATAATAACCTGTCCAAAGGAGAATGGGAATATTTAGATCCGATCTTAAACCCCTGCTCCTATTCAGAAATGGAAGTACCGCAACTGTATAAAGATTCCCAAGGTAAATATGAATTGGTCTTTTCCACTTGGGCAAAAAATGACTTTGCGGCTGCTACGAGGCAAGCTGGCGGTTTGCAGGGATTTACGAGCAGTAATTTTAGAAAGTTTAGTGGTATCCCCCATGTATTATTGCCCGAAAAATATGGATTGTATGCCTGTCGAGTAATTCCAGAACTAGATGGAGAAATTATCGGATTTGATACTCAGGAGGGTGGCATTCGTCGTAGTGGGGTAAGGACGAACTTCAAGCATGTCGATCGCGATTTCTCCAAATATAGCTTTAACATCAACGAATTGGGAATATAGCTATCATCGCTTGATACCAATTTCCAAAATGGCAACGCCATTTTGGAAATCTCAAAACCTTACTGGGTTTGTTTTTTAATTTATAGCTATCGCCAAGTGTATTAGGACATAAACCCCAAGAATTGAGTGGCGGCGCGAAGCGCCGCCACTCAACTCTTGGGGTTTATGTCCTATTGAAGCGATCTCACTGATGCGAGCAAATGATCCGCCACTATTTCAATCTCATCGAAAGTATTAAACCGACCAATGCCAAAGCGAATGGAAGCATAGGCTAACTCCTGAGAATGTCCCAGCGCCATCAAGACATGGGAAGGGGTAGTTTTTGCCGAAGTACATGCCGAACCAGAGGAAATGGCGACAATGGGTTGGAGAGCGAGCATTAAAGCCTGACCGTTAACTCCCTTAACGCTGATATTGAGATTGCCTGCCAGTCTTTGCTGGCGATGACCATTGAGAATGATGCGATCGCATTCACTTAACCTTTGCCATAAATGTTCGCGGAGAAATAGAGTCTTTTGCTGTTCTTCCTCTTGGGAAGCGATCGCAATTTCCAGTGCCTTCGCAAAGCCGACAATCTGCGGAGTATAGAGAGTTCCCGAGCGCATTCCGCGCTCATGTCCGCCTCCATGTAACTGTGGGGCAATGGACACTCGCGGTTGACGACGACGCACGTATAATGCGCCAATCCCTTTGGCTCCATAGATTTTATGGGCGGTGAGGGACAGCAGGTCGATCTGCATCGCCTCTACATCTAGCGGGATTTTGCCGATCGCTTGAGCCGCATCGCTATGAAATAGGACTTGGTGGGATCTACAGATCTGACCGATCTGGGCGATCGGTTGCAGTACACCGATTTCATTATTAGCTGCCATCACCGAAACTAAAATCGTATCGGCACGGATCGCACGTTCGAGATCCTGTAGATCGATCAATCCGTCCGAATTGACGGGTAAATAGGTAACCTCAAACCCAAGCGATTGTAAGTAGGCGCAGGGATCTAGTACGGCATTATGTTCCGTCTGAACGGTAATCAGATGTCGCCCCTTCAGGTGATAAGCCTCAGCCACACCCTTAAGTGCGAGATTGTTGGCTTCGGTTGCGCCACTAGTAAAAATAATTTCTTCAGGGGTCGCATTAATGGTCTGAGCGATCGTTTCCCTTGCTAACTTAACGGCTGCTTCTGCCTCCCATCCATAAAAATGACCGACACTAGCGGGATTACCAAAGTTTTCACGAAAATACGGCAACATGGCAGCTAATACCCGCTCATCAACGGGGGTCGTCGCATGACAATCTAGGTAAATCGGTCTTTTCATTATCTGTGTATTACTAGGTGCATTATACCAATTCACGAAAGTGTGACAGTACTTTTGTGAATTAAAAACCAAACCCAGTAAGGGTTTTCAAGTTAAGAAATGGCATAGCCATTTCTTAACTTGGTATAAGTAGCTAAGAGAGAATACCGCCCGCGTAGCGGGCGGTATTCTCTCTTAGCTACTTACTAGATTATTAAATTAATTGCTGTAAAGCTTCTGCCGAACCAATTACCGAAATTGCTGGCGTTCCAAAATATTTTTGGGCAGCCTGTTGGACATCGGCTTCAGTGACCGCTTCGATCGCTTCCACAAATTGGCGATCGAATTCTAAACCTAATCCCATCACCTCATACCAACCATATACCTGAGCAATTTGACCATTGGTTTGCTTGCCGAGAGCATATTGTCCTAATAGCTTACTTTTACAAACTGCTAATTCAGCCTCGGTGATTGGTACTGTCGCAAGGCGTTCGCATTCATGGCGCAAACCTGTCAACGCTGTCCCCGTATTGTGGGAAGCAGTGCCGATATAGGCAACAAATTGTGAGGTATCGAGACGAGTAGGATAGAAGGCTGATACTTCGTAGGCAAGTCCCCGCTTTTCCCGCAGCTCCACAAACAAGCGGCTCGATAAACCATTGCCCAGATAGGTCGAGATAATTTTAAGGGCGGCATAGTCTGGAGAACTGACCGAGGGGGCAGGATAGCCAATCATGACGATCGCCTGTTGAGTATCCTGCTCGTGGGTAACGAGCAAGGGTTGAAAGTTGGGCGATGGCGTATCGATCGCAAAGGATTGGGAAGGGTTTTGCCAATCGCCAAAGGCTTCTTCGACCATTGCGATCGCCCGATCTGGAGAGATATTACCTGCAATGCTTACCACCATTCGATCGGGGCGTAAATAGGTATGGTGAAAATCAACAAGATCTTGCCGAGTAAGATTACTAACCGACAATTCCGTACCAAGGCTAGAAAAGCCGTAGGGATGATCCCCATACATCAAATGTTGTAAGCCCTCGTAGGCGATGGTTAAGGGGCGTTCCTGCTGCGCTCGGATTGATTGGATGGTCAAACGCCTCTCCAGATCGAGTTCGCTATCGGGATAACTGGGCGATCGTAAAATCTCCGCCCCCAGTGACAACATATCTTGAAAGTCCGCAGCAATCGTTTTTAATGACAACAAGAAATAATCGCTAGAGCATTCCGTACCAAGGGATGCACCAATAGACTCTACCTGCTCCGCAATTTCGAGGGAAGAATACCTTGTGGTTCCTCTTGTCATCAGCGAAGCTGCTAGGTGCGTTAGCCCTGATTTTTCAGAAGTTTCAACCATTTCTCCCCCCGCAAAAAAGCAACGCGCAGCAATAATATCTACGGTGGGGTTTTCGGTTACTAAAACCACAATGCCATTGGATAGCACCAAGCGATCGCTAATTCGTTTTGACATTAGTGGTGATATTAGTGGTGACATTAGTGGCAAGTGTATCTTCCCCGATTGATAGCTATCCCGATTGATAGCTGCATCAAGTATATCATCAGGACATAAAACCCAAAAGATAGCAACGACGCTGCAATTCCTAGCTATTGACCATCAAACCGTTAACATAGGGCTGACAACAGCTTTTAATTTTGGTCTTTGAGAAAGGGTTTGCTATGCAAACCCTCTCTCAAAGACCGTTTTAACGTTAAGTTAAGACATATAGCTACCGCCAACTGTATCAGGACATAAAACCCAAGATCGTGCTGTCGCGCGGAGCGCGACAGCACGATCTTGGGTTGATCCCCCTATTTGCTTGCAAAAGCTAGTAGAGTCTAGCTTTTGCAAGCCAAACTAACGATATACATAAGCTCAAACTTGATGAATCATGAGTAATGGTTGAGAAAATTTACTACTTACGCAGATAGATCGACAGATTATGTTAGATTTTCAGTCATCTTTAGAGAGCCGTATTAATATGTTAAGGATAGCTAGTGGTCTCTTTTGTCTACCCCTGAATTACTTAGAGTAATTGGACAACACTAACCAAATCTAATCTGCCATCAATACAACTCGGTTTAAGTTTTATGCAACATAAGGCCTTCAGTACAATGCGCTTATATAAATATCCACGAATTAACGACAAATCATCAGGTACTTGCCACTAAATGTCTACGCTATAGTCCTTTTCAAGGGAATCACGGCTCCCGATTAAGTGCCAAAAATTAAACCCTGTAAAGCTTTTGCCGTTTTAGTTCTCCATAAATAAACTAAAACAACGCTATATCAACAACATTTTGTGGTTGAGATGCTCGGAAAAATGCTGTAAACACGAAGATGTTAAATTCGGAGAGGATTGGATGAGTACTGCAAAGGATAAACAAAAATGTCTAGATTGCTTAATTCAAGCGATCGCAGACTTAAATGGTCAGGCGAATAGAGAGCAATTGACCAAAATCTCCAATTTAATTATTCAGACCATGACTGGTCCTTGGCGGTCTTTCCATACGCCCAATCACATTTTTGAAGTGGGGGAAGGGGGCGATGCGATCGAGGTAATATCAGCATTATTTCACGATCTGGTGTATGTACAAGTCGATCAAGGCATCAGCGTGAATATCAGTCGGTATATTTCTCCCTACATCAAACAGGATCGCGAGCAGCTCGTCATTCTTGAGCCTCCCGAATTGCAAGAAGATGTCGCTTTTAAGATGGTAATCATGCTTTTTGGCTTTCAGCACGGACAGCCTCTATTACCAATGTCTGGGCAAAATGAGTTTCTTAGCGCCTTAATTGCAATAAAAGCGCTAGAAAATATGTTGCCCCTAACAAGACTGACTGAGATTGCAGCTTGTATCGAAGCCACTATTCCTTTTCGCCCGCAACTAGAATCTGGGTTGACCTGTTCCGATCTTCTGTTTGGTCGTTTAGTTGAGGCAAATGAAGTCTTTCAGTTTGGCTGGAACGATCCCGAAATTGCAGAAATTGTCAAACGAGCCGTACGGCTCTCGAACCGCGATGTAGAAAACTTTGCTAGCCCTAATTCTTCACGATTTCTCAATAACACTTGGAATCTAATTCCAGAGACAAACCACGATCTGAAGAATGTGAACTCCTATAGCGTGCATGGCTATCGAGTTTCTATCCAAAAGATGGAAGGATTTATGAACTTCCTTTCTCCCGAAATTGTCTTTAGACGCTATCGGGATGAGCCTAGCGAGAAAAACTATTACAAGCTCCTCGCTCAAACCAAGCAAAACTTAGAAGTGTCAAGACTGTACTTAGGCACAAAATTAACCTCGATCGCTGTTTTAGAAGCATTGTCCTTTCGGATTGGGCGGGACATATCCCTCTCCACGATGATGGGTGAGCTACCGCTCGAAGATACGCCAGTGATCGGCTTAGAACAATTTTTACCCGAAATCGATACGCCCCATCAGCCATCAACACCGATTGAAGCTGAGGTGTTAGAGCTTTTAGATAAGGGGAGAACGGTTGATTCTAGTTACGATGTCAAGAATTCACCCGTGGCTACTTTTATGGTTAAGTCCCTCGGGTTTTCGGAAATGCAACGGATGCTGCTTCTATCCAAGGAGTTTTTTAAAGGTAATTTTACCTCTGAAGAATTAATTGCAAGTTGCGATCCCTATGTGATGTCAACTATCAAGGGGGCAGTCTTACAGCTATTTGAATCTCGCAAAGCCGCTCTTTCTCAATAGGCAGGTAAACCAGCAAATAAGAAATTTTTACTACTATAGTTCTTATATAGCTGTAGGTAAGTTTGAAGGTCAGTTTTTAGGTATGGTTGGTGCGACAAAGGCATAGTCTGAGACGATTGTGCCACCAATAATATGTTCTTGGAGGATCCGCTCTAGCAACTCTGGTGTTGCGGAATGATACCAAACACCATCGGGATAGACTAGCAAGATTGGTCCGCGATCGCATACGCGCAGACAATTAGTTTTAGTCCGAAAGATTTTTGCTTCGAGATTTAGTTCTTTGATGCGGCGCTTGAGGTAGTCCCATGCTTGGAGCCCTGCTTCCTTGGGACAGCAGATCGGTTTAGTCTGATCGGCGCATAGAAATAAATGTTTTTCGATCTGGGGGATTGATAATTTTTGAGCGAGGACGGCTAGCTCTTGACGAATCCGCTCTAGATCGGTGGATTCTAGAATAGGCTCCTCAGCGATCGCTGGATCGGGGGTAGTAACGTCTGGATCTAATGCCATAGGAATATAAAAATATAAAAATACTGATTATACCAAATCACAAAATGGCGTAGCCATTTTGTGATTTTAAAACCCTTACTGGGTTTGGTTTTCAATTTCCAAACGTGTGGCTACACTTTTGGAAATTGGTATTA
>NZ_LIRE01000387.1 GCF_001402795.1 Pseudanabaena sp. 'Roaring Creek' | reverse complement strand
TATAGATAATTCAAATAAAAACTACAGCTTCGACTTCGCTCAGCTAGCTTACACCGAGGGCTGAGCGAAGTCGAAGCCCGTCTACAAGTTATTTAAAACGACTATACTTAGGAAAAAGCAGGTGGTATGGGTGAGATACATAGTCCTAAAAAAGCAGATGGAGAGCTTGGTGCTCCATCTGCTTTTTTAGACTTATAGGATAATTATTCGCCTGCGGACAAATGATTGTTAAGAGGACGAATGCTTACGATCGTGCCGCCTAGACGCGTAATTGTACGCATCTTCTCGTTCATGCGATTGTAAGGAACTTGCATAAAAATGTTGCTGCTCGTACGAATAGCGTGGCTGCTATTTTCGGTTTCTTGATTTTGGCGCAAACCAGACACTTCGTAGATAAAGAAGCGATTATCTGTGGTTGAGGTAGAAGATATCATAAAAATAGATTTGCCGTATAAAAGTTTTACAACTACTGAGCGATGGTTACACTGGCGACTTTGCCACCCATTTTATTGATGCGTTGCAATGTGCTAGATAGCTGCTCATAGGAGACGATATACTCGCGGTTACTGCGACGGACTTTAGGGTATCCAGGAGCGGCAACTGCGGCAACTTCGATGCGATAAAGACGATCAGTAGAACCAGTAGAGGAACGACCAAAGGCGCGACTTGTCATTGTACCTTTCAAGGATGGACGGTATGCCCAGCCTTCGTTACCACCAGATGCACCAACGATCGCAGAAGCGCTATTTTGAGCAAGTTCGGCTGCCAATCTTGAGTTATTTCCTTCGATTTGAGCGCGATCGCTATTAGCGTATCCACGATAGAGACGAAACATTCTGGTAAAACCAGTAGTTTGATCGCCTGCTTTAGTTTCAAAGCCACGATAGTAAGGTACTACCGCATCGCCAAAACTAGCTTCGTATTCATCAGAATCAATATAAGAATCAATATCTGCATCGAAACCTTCATTTTGATAGCGATCGAGGTGTTCGATTACTTCTGCTTCACTATAGGGAGCACGACCCAATAGATGCTTAAAGTTCAACTCGATTACGCGAGTATGAAAGTTAGGATAGAGAAACTTAGTTTTATATAGCTCAGACTTAGCGACAGCACGGACAAAATCACGCACTGTAATTTGACCATTGGTCAACAAAGATTCCAGAGCAACCAAGCGCTCAGCTGCCATGACATAGTCATTGCCTAATACATGGCGATAAACCGCGCTAATCACAATTTGAGCATCTTCGGCTGAAAAGTTAGGACGAAGTTCAGTTGGACTCGCATTGATGTAAGCAGTAGTCCCTAAACGGGAAGCAGCATTTGTAATTGCCACAGATTATTCTCCTTGAATATGTTTAGTTAATTAAGCCTACATGCTCAGTTTATCTCCCTATCAGAATAGAAAAAATAAATTAATTAATTTTTCCTATTCTGAATCTAGGGAGAATCGACTAAGTGAAATCGACTAAATAAAATCGACTAAGTAAAGAGGAAACAAGCGATCGCTTTAAGCAAGAGAAATTTGCGTAATACGGCTACCGCGCTTGTTCAGCCTCTGTAGAGTGGGGGAAAGTTGGTCGTAGGATACCAAATATTCCGTAACGCTACGACGAATTTGGGTAGTCCGACCGCGATCGCTTTGAATCGCAGTTACCCGATAAAGCTGTCCGCGATCGTCACCAGCATTACCAGCCAGACCTTGACCAAAATGAGGAGTACGAATGGGATTAGCCACGTTACGAGCTAAATCTTCACTCAACCAAGTAGATTTGTTTTTCCCTTGGGCGCGATCGCTGTTAGCATAACCACGATACAGTTGAAACATACGGTTAAAGCCGACATTCTTCTGACCGCGTTGCGTTGCGAAGCCACGATAGTAAGGAACGATCGCTTCTCCAAAATTCTCTTGATACTCATCAGAATCAATATAAGAATTGATTTCTGCTTCATACCCTTCTTCGATATAGCGATTTACATGTTCCGTAATTTCCGCTTCATCATTAGGAGCGCGACCCAATAGATGCTTAAAGTTCAATTCAATAAAGCGAACCTGTGGAGTCGAGGAAAAGAACTTATTCCGATACAACTCCGACTGAGCCAAAGCTCTTACAAACTCACGGACAGATAAATTGCCACTGGCAAGTAGTGACTCAGCACTAGTTAGACGCTCCGACAGCATCAAATGATCATTACCAAAAATCTGCCGATTAGCAGCAGCGATCACGGTAACAACATCTGCACCTGTCCAATTTGAACGCAACTCCACAGGAGATGCATTCACATAGGGTTCAAAACCCAAACGAGTTGCTGCCATAGAACTTGTCATATCTAAGCTCCTCAATAGTTTTTAAATAATCTTTGAAAATTTTTTAATTCTGTATCGAAATTTTCAAGCTGTTCCAGACAACTTGAAAACTGAAAATACTATATCGGTCTTGATTTATAGGACACCAATTGACCCAGACAAAGGAAAAGCACAATGCAACGCACAGAGCTTCTATCGCTATAGAAAAGACAAAGACGGTAAGCACAGCCCCGTGGGGGCGGACTTACCGTCTTCGGGGTTTTCCTGATTCTCTATTTCTGAATTAGGAGGAAAAACCTTAGCTCAAGGCATTGATTGCGTAATCAATGTAGGAATTAGCTTCTAAAGCTGCGTCGCCGCTCAAGCCATGATTAGCCTTAACGTACTTCAAAGCTTCAATGTACCAGCTAGGAGAAAGGTCGAATGCACGGTTGATTTCGGTCAAACCGCTGACGAGGTAATCATCCAAAGGACCAGTGCTACCTGCAACTAGGCTGTAGGTGACCAAACGGATGTAGTAGCCGATGTCACGAACGCACTTAGCTTTACCACGAGGGGTAGAAGCAAAGTTGTTGCCTTGTTGTTGGGTGGTGTAAGGATATTTCTGATACACAGCGTTTGCTGCACCTTCAGCCAAGCTAGAAGCCTTAGCGCTGATTGCTTTAGCTGCATCAAGGCTAGCAGCGGCGGTGCGTAGACGACCAAATGCTGCTTGAAATTCAGGAACTCCAAGATAACGACCTTGAGAATCTGCTGTAGAAACTGCTTCGGTTAAAGGGGTTTTCATGCTCAATGTACCTCTGAAAATTTATATGGATGTTGTGAAATTTCGAGAAAAAGAAAATATTGCAAAAAATATTCTGAGAGAATTTCAGGCTTAGCCTACTGCTGCTGCTGCTTTGTCAAAGTAGCTAGCTACTTCTGCGATAAGAGCGCTGCAATCACCACGGGTTACGCCGTTTGGATCGTTAGCGATCGCGATCGCTGCATCTTTCATCTTTTCGATACCAACAGCTACAGATCCACCAGGTACGCCCAATGCGCTGTAGGTTTCACGTAGACCATTGAGGCAGCGATCTTCCAAAATGCTGGCATCGCCAGTGAAGATTGCATAGGTGACATAGCGAAGGATGATGTCCATGTCGCGAATACAAGCAGCGATACGACGGTGGGTGTAAGCATTTCCACCAGGAGCGATCAATTGAGGCTGATCGTCAAATAGAGAGCGAGCAGCATTGGTAACAATTGCAGAAGAGTTAGATGTGATGCGGTTAACTACATCTAAACGCTTGGTGCCATCTGCAACTACTTGCTTCAACGCATCAATTTGTGAATCAGCAATATAAGCTCCACGAGTATCTGCCTGAGCAACTACCTTAGTAAAAACATCTAAAGCCATTTAAAGAATCTCCTTTTTTAAATGATGTATAAATCGCGAATCGTTCCTAGCTAAATCTTTTTCTTAGGTATTGATTAATGCAAATACCCAATACAAAAGACTCTAAGCATCATTGACTAAAGCGATAAAGACTAAAGCGATAAATCAACTTCGATCAATTTACTTAATGGAACTAGTTAAGTCTAATTAAGGCTGATTAAGCAGGTTAATTAAATCTTTTTTAGTTCCGTAGCTTTTGGATAAAGCGATTAAAACAACTAATTTGTGCAGATTTTGTGCAAATCAAGAAGCAGCAAATATGTAGTTAAGTAAAGAAAATTTAGTTTTCCTGTAAACCTTATCAGCCAATTGATATAGGCTTTTCTACCTAATCAATTATTGTTAAGCTTTCTTTGCATTCGATCTTATTTCTTTATATAAAGTTTAATAACAAAGTAATTTTTTGAGCCATTTTAATTTATTAAAGGAGTTACCTAATGTCCAAAACTTGCCAAAGATTAATTATCTTCATCGTTTTTAATTTATTAATTTATTAATTTATTAATTTTCACAAACAATCTATTAACAATTTTAAATCTAAATAAATATTTGTTAAGCATTTTGTAGACTATTACCATCAATCAAGGAG